>JAISDH010000443.1 GCA_031264975.1 Bacteroidales bacterium | reverse complement strand
TTTCTGGTAATAGTTGTATCTTTACACGATTTTATTACATTGTGTTTAAGTTAATATACTAATGAAGTTATCGGATATTAAACCAGGAGAGAAGGCAGTTATTGTCAAAGTATTAGGGTATGGAGGTTTTCGTAAGCGTATTGTGGAAATGGGGTTTATTGGAGGCAGGATTGTGGAATCTATTCTCAATGCTCCCCTCAAAGAACCTACAAAGTACCGCATTATGGGATATGAAATATCTCTTCGTCGCAACGAAGCGTCCCAGATTGAGGTGATGAGTATTGAAGAAGCGAATCTTATTGCCAAACAACAACCTCAAGAATCATTCAACGGAACATTTACGGAAGAAGACGTCCGTCGAATGGCGCTCATAAAACGAAAAACAATAAATATTGCTCTGGTAGGGAATCCCAATTCGGGAAAAACGAGTTTGTTTAATATTGCTTCCGGAAGAAAAGAACGCGTAGGCAATTACAGCGGGGTAACGGTTGAAGAAAAAAAGGGCGTCTTTGATGCGGAAGGTTATCATTTTAATATTGTTGACTTACCCGGTACTTATTCTCTTTCTTCTTATAGTCCGGAGGAGCAATATGTCAGAAATCATATTGTGGAGAAAAAACCGGACATTATTATCAATGTCGTAGACACTTCCAACTTGGAACGTAATCTTTATCTCACCACCCAATTAATTGATATGAATGTCCGGATGGTCATTGCTTTGAACATGTATGACGAACTGAAGGAAAATGGAGATGTTTTAGATTATAAAATGTTTGAAAAGTTAATCGGCGTTCCGGTTGTTCCCACTGTTGGGACAAAGAAAACAGGAATTGACGAGTTATTTCGTACCGTTATCAAACTCTATGAAAGCGGGGACATTGTTGATGAAGACGGAAACCTAATCTCTACTATAAGTGGCGATACCTTAATAGACGAATATCTTCATACGATAAATATTCACCATAAACATGAGGTTACAAATGTAGATTCCGACCTCGAAACAGAAAATCATATTCACACTACTTTTCGGCATATACATATTAATCACGGTCCTGTTATTGAAAATGCCATTGAGCGGTTAAAGGTTGTCATCGCGAAAAATCCCAATGCCCGAGACGAATATACTCCCCGATACCAAGCCATAAAACTTTTAGAAGAAGACAGTGAAATAGAAGAATTTATCACCCAATATCCCAATCATCAGCAAATAATATCCATTCGGGACAAACTGGAATTAAAGATATCGTCCGAATTGAAAGACACGCCCGAAAATGCCATTGCCGACGCCAAGTATGGATTCATTGCCGGCGCATTGAAAGAAACGTTTACCCCCTCTTCAAAAGATGGAAAACAAAAACTACGAAGCTCGAAGATAGACAATATTGTTACCCATAAATGGTTGGGATTTCCTATCTTTTTGACTATTCTTGGGGTGATGTTTTCTGTTACATTTTTTATCGGAGATTTTCCCAAGACATGGATAGAAACACTTATAGAATATTTGGGAACGAAGCTTGGAAATCTAATGGGAGATGGCATGTTAAGAGATTTACTTTGCGGGGGTATTATAAAGGGAGTTGGCGATGTTCTTGTTTTCTTGCCTCATATTTTAATCCTTTATTTCTTCATTACCTTTATAGAGTCGACGGGATATATTGCAAGAGCTGCGTTTATTATGGATAAACTTATGCATAAAATAGGATTGCATGGACAATCTTTTATTCCGCTTTTGATGGGATTTGGTTGTAACATGCCGTCTATTTTAGCGACGCGGACGATAAAGAATTACCATAACCGTATGCTTACCATATTCATTATTCCTTTTATGTCATGCAGTGCGAGGCTTCCGATTTATCTTTTAATGACGGAGGCTTTTTTTATTAACTATAAACCCTTAATTCTTCTCTTCATTTATCTTACCGGCATATCATTAGCGGTTATTACAGCATTGATATTTAAGCGTTTTATCTTCACAAAAGAAGAAACGCCTTTTGTCATGGAATTACCTCCATACAGAATGCCCACGCTTAAAAGTTTGTGTCGACATACATGGGAAAAAGGAGAACATTTTCTGCATAAAATCGGAACCATAGTTTTGGCGGCTTCTATTATTATCTGGATTCTAAGCTACTTTCCAAGACAGGAACAAACATTGGGAAAAGGCGAGCCAACATTAGAAATGAAAATAAAGCAACAGGAAAATTCGATTCTTGGACAAATCGGAAAAACGATAGAACCGGTGATGAAGCCATTGGGATTTGATTGGAAGATGAGTATCGCTTTACTTACCGGAGTTGCTGCAAAAGAAGTTGTTATTAGCACATTAGGAATATTGTATCAAATTGAAGACGCTGATGAGGATAATATAGGTCCGTTAGCAGAAAGGTTAAAACAGGAAGTAAAAAAGGAGCAAATTCCTGCCGTACCTTTAAGTTTTATGTTATTTGTTTTGGTATATTTTCCCTGTTTTGGCACCATTGGAGCGATTAAAAATGAATCCGCTTCATGGAAATGGGCGTTTCTTGTTGTAATCTATACCATTGCTTTAGCTTGGATAGTATCTTTTGCCGCCTACAATATTTTTTCGTACTTCAGCGTACAGACAATAATTACCTTTGCAATTGTTGCGATGGCGGTTCTCTTTGCAGGCTATAAAATATACAAATCCTTGAAACGAAAAAATTGTTCCACTTGCGAAGGATGTTCCGGCAATAAAACCTGTTCCGGATAAGAAAGATTATCGCGTTTTTCTTTCTGCTTTCAGCAGAAAGAAAAACGCGATAATCTTTTTGCCAAAAGGCTATGATATTTTAAAAAATGTTACCTTTGCACTTCTGAAAAGGAAAAACTTTTCAGAGAAAGACGAAGAGAGAAAATAATCTCTTCCTATGGAAAAAGAATTGATAATGAACAGTCGTTTGATAAAGTTCAATTTCTGCGCAAAGAAACAGGGAATATAAAAATGTAACTAAAATAATGAATCATATCATCAATAAAACAAAAGGTTTATACAGTGTCATTGCTATCATTTTGATTGTTGTCGTTTATTCATGGCAAGCAGTTAATACATCTAAATACCTTAATCCGAAATCGGTAATAGCATGGGATGTTATATCTTATTATGCCTATTTACCGGCTACTTTCATTGAAAAAGATTTGAAATTGCAATTCCGCTCCAATCCTAAAGAAAATAATGAAATGTATTGGGCAGAAAAGGCTCCTAATGGGGGACTTGTATTCAAAACATCTATGGGAATGTCTATGATGTATTCTCCTTTTTTCTTTATAGCCCACTGTTCCGCTGAAAAGTTGGGATATAAAGCGGATGGGTTTACAACGCCTTATGCTTTTGCACTTATTTTCAGTTGTATTATTTATCTTTTCGTAGGCTTTTTCTTTCTCCGAGCCATGCTGTTAAGATATTACAAGGATTACATAGTTACTTTAACTCTTCTAATCATAGGGTTGGCTACCAATCTTTTGTGGTACGCTTCAGTGGAAGCGCCAATGTCTCATGGATATAGCTTTTCTTTATTCTGTGTCTTTTTATATCTGATAGAAAAATGGCAGGAAAAGCAAAAATGGAGCGTTGCTATTTTTCTCGGACTTACAGCAGGCTTAATTACTTTAATACGTCCGACAAATGGACTTGTTATTATCCTGTTTCTGCTTTATAACATTACGAATCTAAAAGATATACGGACTCGTCTACAGTTATTTATGAAGAACTATGCGCAAGTAATCGTAATGTTTTTCTGTTTTTTACTTGTTTGGATGCCACAATTATTGTATTGGAAGTTTGTTTCTGGCGAATATTTTTTTTATTCATACGGAACGGAACGTTTTTTCTTCGACGACCCTAAAATTATTGATGTACTGTTTAGTTTTAGAAAAGGTTGGTTGATTTATACTCCTGTTATGTTTTTTTCCATTATAGGAATCGGTATGCTTTGGAAGACAAATAAAAGATATTTTTACTCTGTTATTTTATTTTCGATTATCAATTTATACATCGTTTCTTCATGGTGGTGTTGGTGGTACGGCGGAGGATTTGGTATTCGTCCATTCATTGAAAGTTATGCCATACTCGCCATTCCATTTGCTGCTTTTTTAGCATGGACGGCAAAACAAAAATGGATAATAAAACTTCCATTAATCATTTTTATATTGGCAATTACGCTACAATCAACATTTCATACAATCCAATATTATTATGGCGCAATACACTGGGATTCTATGACAAAACAAGCATACTGTAATTCATTCTGGCGTGTTCGACCGAGTGATAATTTTGAATCATTACTGCTTAGTCCCGATTATGAATCGGCAACTCAAGGAAAAAGATAATAAAAAGATGAAAACATTTAAAGAGTATTCTATTGCAGTTGTTATCCCTTGCTATAAAGTGGAAGAACACATTTCTAAAGTCGTGGATAAAATTCCGGATTATGTAACCTCAATTATTTTAGTTGATGACGCTTCTCCGGATAAGACGGGCGATATTCTGGACAAATTGGCGCTAAGCAATCCTAAAATCAAAGTGATACACCATGAGAAAAACCGTGGCGTTGGCGGAAGTATGATTACTGGGTTTGAGGAAGCGCTTCGAGAAAATAATGAAGTCGTTATCAAAATAGACGGCGACGGACAAATGGATATTTCTTACTTTAGCAATATGTTGTATTTCATCTTTGAAAAGCAATATAACTTCGCGAAAGGGAATCGTTTCTTTGACCGAAAAATGTTACGGGAAATGCCTGTTATCAGAAGAATCGGGAATATTGGTATGGGATTTTTGATTAAAATGGCTTCCGGATATTGGCATATTTTCGACCCGACGAATGGTTTCTTTTGCATTCATTCTTCCGCATTAAAAAGGATAGACTTTAGTCGTTTGTCGAAACGATTTTTCTTTGAGAGTTCGCTCTTGATAGAATTGTATTATACGGGTGCAAAAATCAAGGATATTGCCATGCCTGCCATTTATGCAGCAGAAAAATCCAATTTATCCGTATGGAAAACGCTGTTTACCTTTCCTCCTAAATTATTCAAAGCCTTTTTGAGGCGTATTTGGCTTCGTTATTTTATTTATGATTTCAATATTGGTTCTTTGTATCTCTTTTTCGGCATACCCTTGTTCTTTTTCGGATTGATATTTGGCATTATAAAGTGGTTTCATTACGCGACACTGCAAATAGCGACGCCTACAGGCACCATTATGCTCTCCGTCATATCATTGGTATTAGGGTTTCAGATGCTACTTGCCGCTATTCAATACGACATTAGCGCCGATAATCCTTTTTCGCTCGAAAATGAAACTGACCTTAAAAATAAAAAATAATACTATAAATCTTTAATAACCATTTTTCCGTTTTCTATAACGAGTTCGGAACATGGTTGTTTGGGTAATTTAAAATAATGCGGATTCAATTTATCAATATCCCAATGTACCCACCAAGGTACGGCAAGATAGGTTTCAGTATTTTTATATTCCGGTGTAGTGTAGTCAATTTCGTCAACGATAAACATATTAACTGCTGAATCAATCCCTTTTAGGGATGAATACATAATTGATTCAAAACCTAACCCCCAACTTTCACTGGAAAAAATTTGTTCTGAAGTTTCTCTTGTTATCAAAAGTTTTTTCTTCCCCTCCTGATTTGCAAGTGCGCTTATTTCTCCTATTTTTTCCAGACGTTTTGTATAAGAAAGACTAGCAATCCCTACTTTTGTAAAACCGATTACGATAAAAACAGCTAATCCTGTTAAAAATATTTTATTCCACTTGGATGAAAACAAAGGAAAGATTTCTATCATAAAAGGAATTCCACAGAAAAAGAACAGAGGTAAAAATGTTCGTTCTCTTGCAATTACCCCATTATCATTCGCGTAAAGAATAACCGAAATCAACCAGAATGAAAGGACAAAGCACAAGAGGAAAGAGAAATACCAATATTTTTTCTTCTTCAAATAAAAGCTCAAGGAAACAATGAACATTGCCAATGGTATCCAATAGAAATCCACTAAACTTTCAGCAAAACCACGAGTGGAACTTAATACAAAAATATTTGAAAGTCTTTCAAGAAATTCATGGGCGCTTAATATAAACCGAGTGTCGTAAGAACCTGATTCTGTTAGCAGGATTTTTGTCAAGACCAATCCCAAAGACATAATTGAGACAATGACTTTTTCTAAAATAGTTTTTTGTTTATCCAAAACATACATTCCCAAAACGAAAACAATAAAAAATGCCGCAACCGGATGAATAAACACGCATAAGGTAATAAAGAAACAGGCAACAAAATAGTATAGTATCTTAAACCAAACGGATGATTTATCGGTTGCCTGAAAAAGCCATGCGTATAAAAAAAAGGCAAAAAACATGAGTTGAAAAGTTTCGGAAATAGCATGGTAGAAAGTATGCCTGATTCCAAGTACAATAAACAATATCAGTATTCCAATTCTTTGATTCTTTAAACAGTATACAGTGATTAGCCATAATATATACCCGATTATGGGAACGGATAAAGAATAAGCACAGATAACAACAAATAAAGGTAAATGTAATTTAATCGCTAAAACAGGAAATAGTTGAAAAAGATACATGCTATAACGTTCTGCATAAATTTCAAAACCTTCATCCCGAATGAGCTCAAAAACCTGCGCACCGGAATCCAAAAAAAGTATACGTTCATTTACAAATACAAGAGCAAAAATGAACAAAACAAAAAAGGTCAAATGACCAAGTATTAAATATTTATTCTCTTCGAGTTTAATTTTAGAAACAAGGTTTAACATAGCTATATTGTATAATTCGATAGACGTGCAAAGATATAAAAAATTCAAATCAGTTTTGATGAACTGCGTTATTTTTTTTGTTCAGGACAAAATAATGATGATTTTATGGATAGAAATTAAGTAGATAAGTATAAAATGAGTGTATGATAATGCAGAAGGCATTTTAAAATGTTTATCAAGAACAATTTGCTTTAGCTAAATTGTTTCCGAGACGGTATTTTTTTACAATACGATTTCCATAAAATACTCTAAATGAAATATAATATGACAGATAAGTTCGATATCCTGAATTTATTTATCATACTATAATAAAAAGAATACTACCTTTATATACATAAAAATATCTATATATACCTTTTAGCAGTATTTTCTTCATCCTTTTTTTTCTACTAATATTTATTGTAACTAACTATCTGGTTTCAAAAAAATTTAAAAATATTTAATCTATAATTGACTTCTTTAAAAGTTTTTCCGTTTATAATTTACAAAATATGAGGTACAAAATACAAAGAGCAGGATGTAAAATGCAAGCAACAGATAATAGTAAATAAGTACAGACAGCAAGTAATAAATAATAAAATATAAGCCTCTGATTAGTATAGTCCCTAAGCTAT
>JAISDH010000364.1 GCA_031264975.1 Bacteroidales bacterium | reverse complement strand
TGATAAGCGCCTTTGTCGTTGGCTTTATAAACTAAACCTTTCCCGTCAAAAAGAAATTGCAGTTCTACGTAAGGAGTTTCGTTGGGAATGTTGAACAGCAAATAATTAAAATTAACCTTGAAGTTCTTGCCAAAAGAAGACAAAGAAATCAAAGCCAGCAAAACGATTGATAACAGTTTATAGATATGTATTTTCATTGTATATTAATATTAATACGACGCTATAAGAAACGCATAAAGTCCTGTTTAATTGTTTCACTAAGCGACGAAAAATAAACGCAAACTCTTTTCGTCCTTTCCCCTTACGCCTTGTTCCCTGTCCCATGTTCTTTGTTCCTTACAATTGCTGCATCGTGAATAGCTTGAAATATTCTCCCTGTTTGTCGAGTAATTGCTTGTGGGAACCTTCTTCTACAATATGACCTTCTTTTAAAACAATAATCCTGTGGGCATTTTGAATGGTGGACAAACGATGAGCAATAATGATAGAAGTACGGTTATTCATTAGATAGTCAAGCGCAAGTTGCACTATTTTTTCCGAATGACTGTCTAAGGCGGAAGTAGCTTCGTCAAGGAGAAGAATATCGGGGTTTTGAACCAATGCACGGGCGATACTTAATCGTTGTCGTTGTCCGCCGGAAAGTTTAACGCCCCTGTCCCCAATGACAGTGTCGTATTGGAGAGGCATTTCCATGATAAAGTCATGAGCTCCGGCATTTTTTGCCGCCTCTATTACTGTAGATTCGTCGGCATTCGTTTTACCGAAACGGATATTGTTGAAAACAGTATCGTTAAATAACAAAACATCCTGCGTGATAACGCCAAAAAGAGTACGAACATCAGATATGACATAGTCTTTTATGTTTCGTCCGTCGACTGTTATTTCGCCTTGCTCAATGTCATAAAAGCGGAGCAACAGATTGATGAGCGTAGACTTTCCCCCACCGGAATTACCAACCAAAGCAACGGTCTCCCCTTTTTTGATTTCCAAACAGATATTGTGTAAGACAGGTTCGGATTCGTAGGAAAAACTGACATTGTTGAATGCAATATTTGTTTCAAAGTTTTTAATGGGAACAGGATTGACGGCTTCAATTATTTGTTCGTCGCTGTCCAATACTTCAAAGATACGGTTGGCAGAAACAAGTCCTTTTTGTATATAGCCATATCCTCTTATGGAAGACTGAATGGGAGGAATCAGTCTTGCAAAAACAAGTACAAAAAGAATTAAACTGTCCGCCTGCATGCTTTTATCATTTATCAGCAACAAAGCGCCGACTAAAAGAATAGCAAGCAAGCCTATAAGCGTCAAAACTTCGGAAACGGGAGCCGATAATTCAAGGTAACGCGTTATCTTTGTAGCGTAGTGAGAAAAACGACCGTTTGTTTGTTTAAACTTAGAAAAGAAATACTTCTGAGCAGATAATCCTTTGATAATTCGTAATCCTGAAATAGACTCTTCGTAAATGGAAGAGACATTCCCCAATTCTGTTTGCATCTGCAATGCTTTTCTGCGAATGGCTTTACTTATTTTTCGCGTAATAAAACTCATGAAGGGAAAAATCAGCAAGGAAGATACGGTCAACATAGGATTGATGATTAACAGTGTTCCCATGAACATAATAATAACCAAAGGTTGGCGAAATAAAACGTCAATCGTACATCTGATTAATGCCGTATCTATTTCATGTAAGTCGTTATTGAATCGGGTGATTATATCTCCGGCTTTATGCGTAGAATAAAAAGCAAGAGGAAGTATCAGTATCTTATGAAACAAATCATTCCGAATATCCCTTGTCGCATTCGCATTCACGGGAGTTAGATAGTACATTCCCAAAAAATGAAACAGATTTGAAAGCAAAGAACAAAGAGCAAAAAGAACAGAAACAAACATTAATGCTTCAAATATTCCATATTTCGCGTTCAGAAAGGTAATATAATAGGAAAGCGTGCCAATAATGGCGTCCGTAGATAAATTAAAGGCAGGCAGAACCGTAACAGGCTCAATCAACCCGAACAAAATAGAAATAAACGGAACAATCATCCCCAAAGTCAAAAGAGAAAAAAAAGCATAGAGCAGGTTACAGCAAAAAGCCTTGACAATATACAAACGATAAGGCATAATGTATAGAACAACCCGTTTGAAATTATTATTCATAAGCAAAATTTAGAAGTCCAGATTGAATGAAAGATAAAATACCCCCTTGTCATTGATTTTATAGTTTTCAACGCCCCATGCATAATCAAAACGAATAAAATAACTCAGTAACTGAAAACGTAATCCTACGCCAAAACCGCCCACAATGGGTTCTACTATTCTTTTCAAAGTGATTTTAATATCCCCGCTCTGTATGGTCTTGGTGAAAAGACTGTTGTTGTCCAAATAAGGATGCAAACCCACCCAGGCAGTTCCTATATCCCCAAAAAGAATTAATTGAAGGGATTGTAAAAAGTCGCTTCGCAAAGGTTTCTTGGAAAAACACTGAATGATTTGAAACCGTAATTCCGAATTAAGCGTGAAGAAATTAGTCCCATTACGGATGTTCTGCGTAAATCCGCGCATGTTGGTTGCCAGAGTTTGGTAGGTATAATTAACGGACGTATCAATGTTTATCTCCTGATTAAACTTAGGGAATATCCAATTATCAACGCCGCCCATATAATAGATGAGACGATTTTTACCAATGGAAGTACTTGCGGCAAAACGATTCGCCCATATCAGTGTTTTGTGGATTCTTGCATAATGCCGCATATCCAGCCCGAAAACAGCCATGTTGTTAAAAGCTTTGTCGGGAGTGGCGTAAAACTCGGCAAACAATTTCCCTCTAAATCCATTGAGCATGTTAATAGATACCGTGCGGGTATTGTCTATAATATATTCGACTTTCGTCCCGAGCCAGAACTTGTGTTCCGGTTGTTTTTCCATGCTGTAATCATCAATAACTCGGAGGTCGTAACGATTGTATCGTATCGTAAAGGTCGTGTGTAAACTGTTCACCCTGTCGAAGGGATATTTCAGTATGTAGTGGATATTTATATTTTGTTGACGTATGTTATACAGTCCGTCAAATGATTTCAAAGATTGGTAATGAATTGCTACCTGTCTGTCTAAACGGTTTTTCAGGTTTTCATAGCTGTATAGAAATTCAAGATTGTTTAAGTTCGCCGATATGCGTACGCCGCCCGTCATGCGGTAGTCTTCCATTAAGTCCCGAAGGGTAACCATGAGAAAGGCATTCAATCCGGGGTTTAAGTAAATGGGTTGCTTCGCTTTGACAAACTGTTGGTATGAAGTATTGAGAAAACTGAAATCAACTTGAGCCGCCATGCCGTTGATAAAATATTGTATATCGTAGTTTCGAGGGATTAATGCTTCCGGTTCCGGATTTGTATTGGGGATTACAACAGGAATATTCTCTGAAACGGTGTTGGAATCGGACGGCGGAATATTAATATCTGATAATCGAGCCTGTCGTAAACGTTTTTGCGTTTGTTTATTTGTTTGAAGGGTATCTTTCGTTGATACGGTATCGTTGGGAGACGTTTGAAGGGGGACAGTCGGCGTAAGTTTCTGTTGCGGAAGGTCGGAAAATCGAACGTCATTCTCCGTTCCGATTACCCATTGCCCCTTGCGAAAGATTTGTTGGGCAACCGTGGCGCCGGTAGTATTTATATCCTGAAAATAAATACCCGTATTATAATTGCTCACAGGGTACCACTGAACACGATAAACATAATGTATACTGGTATCAATGTGGCTGATTACGTTTTTAAATTCTCCCAGATAACGGTTGTTGGTACCATTCAAATCGCTGATAAAGGAGATATAATTTTTTTCTGCGTCCATTGCGTGAATTTCGTTTGCATGGGGGGTGAACGTAACGTGGTTTAATACTTTATCTTTTGTCGCCATATCGTAGATAAACAAATCGTATTTTCCTTCCTGAAACTTATCTTTATCCGCGTCAATGGTATCGTTTTTCCGATTGGAACTGAATATTAACTGACTGTTATCCCGAATAAAGTGAGGAGAATAATCATCGGCTTTATCGTTGGTGATTTGTTCAAGCGCTCGGGAGGCGACATTGTAGAGATAAATATCCGATTGTCCATTTTTAGCGCCCGTCAAGGCAATAAACCGCCCGTCTGAAGAATAAGAGAAGTCAATAATCTTGTTGATAAAAACAACCTGTTTCTTATCCCACTTCTTTTTGTCGACGAGATACGGTTGCAAATACACTTTATCGTGATATTCCAACATGGTCATCAAAAAATTGCCCGAAGGGTGCCATGCAAGTAACGGATAACTGAGGTCAGGATAGTTGTCTATTCGGTAATCTGCTCGATAAATACATTTTTTCTTGTGATTATGCAAATCCATAATCCATATTTTTACCCGTCCATCCAGATTGGTGATATAGGCAAGCTGTTCTCCGTTGGGAGAAATTTCAGGATATAAATAGTTTGTATGTTTTTTATATTTCGTCAGAGACGCGTCTACCGATTCTTCATTCGGCTTTGCGGCATATAAGTTTTGATAATAATTAATCCATTCCAAAAGAATATTATCAAAAGGAGTACGTAATGCATAATAGATAGCTCTTTCGTGATTACGGGTTGAACTTGCGTAGTATAGCATCACCGGAATTACATTTTCCCCGTATTTGTCTACAATAAATTTCCAGAAAGAGAATCCGGCAACCTGTTGTTCCGCAGGGGAAAGATTGTGTATTTTTTTGTATCGTCCGCTTGTGATACCGTCTCTTGTCATGTTATCAAAATGGGCGTTCCATTCTTTGGAGAAATAAGCGTTTAATCCGTCCGTAAACCACAAAGGAAAAGCAGACGCATAACTTGCCGATATGTTTGCGCCCACAGTTTCGCCAACCGTAAAATAATTGATAAATAAATCCGCAATACCGCCTCTTAAATCTTCCAAAAAGGTATTTATATTCCCTTTAAAGTAAAGAAATATTTTGTCTCCGTAAACGGGGGTAATGCCTCCGGTGTTGTAAAAGTCGTCGGTTTCCAGCCCGATATTGGACTGCATAAAATCAGACTGTCTCGCATAAACAATGATTTGTATCTTGCGTTGAAGACTGACGCCTAATTTATGTTCAAGTTCTGAAACTGTTTTTTGGACATGTTCGGAAGCTAAAATAGCGAGTTCCTTGCTCTGCGTATAATAATAAATATCAGCAATAGGGGTACGATAATAGTTCCACAGACGCTTTTCATATTGTATGCGGTTCTTTCCAAATTTCAAATTATGTCCGTTATAAAACTGTGCATACAAAGAGATTTCGCAACCCAATAAAATAGAACAAATCATAATCACATGCCGAATTGAACAAAAATAAAACCTGTCCTTTGTTGTCATTAATAAATAAAATATTTTGAGCTACAAAGGTACTATTTTTATAAATACAATAGCAG
>JAISDH010000253.1 GCA_031264975.1 Bacteroidales bacterium | reverse complement strand
AAAGCAAGACCTTTGCCTTGATATTAAATAAAAGCCATTGTGAGGAAAGTATTAGAAAAAATAGTTGAAAGTATATTCACCGTTAGTGGTTTTGTAACGAGCATTGTGATTGTTGTTGTGGTGATTTTTCTTTTTTCGGGAGGGATTCATCTTTTTAAAAGTCCCACTATTGAGGCTGGTTACATGATAGCCGTTCATCCGTCCAATCCTGTGAACAATCTTTCCGCTACTGATTTAAAGTCTATTTTCGACCTGGAAAAAAACAATTGGAAAGATTTTGGAGGTAAGAATGAAGAGATTCTTGTTTTTCGTTTGGGAGACCTGACCAGTTATTTTTCGGAAGAAGAATTAGGGGATGAACTGGAATTTGTTCCGGATAAGATTTCCCAGCTGGTAAAAGAAAATAAAGGAATTATTGCCTTTATACCGGAAGAATATGTTTTAGATAATTTCAGCGGCAAGAAAATAGATGCAGGGAAAATAAGCGTTGCGGATGTATTTACCGGAAAAGACTGGATGCCCGTTGCTCAACCGGCTCCCTTGTTTGGCATTCTGCCTTTGATAATGGGAACTTTGTGGGTAAGTTTTATTGCCATTTTGATTGCCTTGCCTTTTGGTCTGTCGGTTGCCGTCTTTATGTCGGAAATAGCAAACAGTAAAGTACGCAATGTTTTAAAACCCATCATTGAATTGTTATCGGCAATACCTTCTGTTGTGTATGGTTTTTTCGGATTGGTCGTTGTGGTGCCTCTTATACAGGATATTTTTGGATTACCGGTAGGAGAAACCGGTCTTACGGGAAGTTTTATCCTTTCTATCATGTCCTTACCAACCATTATAAGCGTATCGGAAGACGCTATACGAAATTGTCCCGTATCTATTCGGGAAGCCAGCCTTTCTCTGGGCGCAAATCAATGGCAAACCATTTACAAAATTGTCATTCCGTCTTCCATATCCGGCATAACGGCGGGGGTAATATTAGGCATAGGCAGGGCTATAGGAGAAACCATGGCAGTATTAATGGTAACCGGTAACTCGGCAATTATTCCTGTCAGCATTCTTCAACCGATGCGTACCATTCCGGCAACAATAGCCGCCGAATTGGGCGAAGTTCCCGCCGGAAGCGCACATTATCAGGTCTTGTTTCTATTGGGGATTATTCTCTTTTTGATAACATTATTGATTAATACCTGTATAGAATATGTTTCAAATAAAAATAAACTGTAATATTGACCATGAATAAAAAACATACGACCTCAACAAAATACGAAACAAAAAAAAGGTTTATCCAAAGATTTACATTTACCGTCATAAGACTGTTCAGTTATTCAGTTGTTGGTATATTAATCCTGATACTTTCTTTTATTATCATTAAAGGTATTGGGGTGATTAACTGGAATTTTTTAACCTCTGCACCTGCGGAAGGCATGACAAAAGGAGGCGTCTTTCCTGCCATAATCGGAACGCTGTGTTTGATAGCAGGCAGCGCTCTACTTTCTTTTCCCGTAGGAATAATGAGCGGCATATATATGAATGAATATGCAAAAAAAGGAATTATTGTTCGCTTCATCCGTGTGATGACTAACAATTTGAGCGGCATCCCGTCTATTGTTTTCGGATTGTTCGGAATGGTATTTTTTGTAAACAAATTAGGATTTGGAGATTCCATCTTATCCGGTTCTCTTACTTTGGGATTATTGTGTCTCCCTTTGGTCATCAGGACAACGGAAGAAGCCCTGAAAGCGATTCCCGACAGTTACAGGGAAGGAAGTCGGGCTTTGGGGGCAACGAAATTGCAAACGTTGCGAAAAGTAATCCTGCCTATGGCAAACCCCAATATCCTTACCGGACTCATCCTTTCTTTAGGTCGTGTTTCGGGGGAAACGGCGCCTATTTTGTTTACCTGTGCAGCTTATTTTTTGCCGCATCTTCCCCAAAGTATTTTCGACCAATGTATGGCGCTCCCTTATCATCTGTATGTAATCTCAACAAGCGGAACCGATTTGGAAGCCCAGCGTCCTATTGCCTACGGAACGGCTCTGGTGTTGATAATAATTGTTTTACTGATAAATTTACTGGCAAATATTTTACGCCGACATGTTGGAAAAAATATAAGGATAAACTGAAAAATATGATTCTACAATAAGATAATACAAAATGAATAAAATAGAAATTAAAGATATACATTTTTACTATGGAGATTTTCACGCATTGAAAAACATTTCCATGAATGTCGAACCCAACTCGGTAGTCGCTTTTATCGGACCTTCCGGATGCGGTAAGACAACTTTGCTCCGGCTTATCAATCGCATGAACGACCTTATTCCCAATACACGACTAAGCGGTAAAATCTTGGTTGACGGAAACGATATTTACCAAAAAGGGGTAGCTATTGATAGATTGCGGAAAAATGTCGGGATGGTTTTTCAACGACCTAATCCGTTTCCCAAAAGCATCTATGAAAATATTGCCTACGGATTGCGTGTAAATGGGATTCGTAATGAAAAATTTATTCGCCAGCGTGTAGAAAAAACATTACAGGATGCGGCATTATGGGAAGAAGTAAAAGACAAATTGAAAAAATCTGCCTTTGAACTCTCCGGTGGACAGCAACAACGCTTATGTATTGCTCGTGCAATGGCGATTTCTCCTTCTGTCTTGCTCATGGATGAACCCGCTTCCGCCCTTGACCCTGTCGCTACCGCCAAAATAGAAGAACTGGTCAGAGAACTGAAAAAAGAATATACTATCGTCATCGTTACGCACAACATGCAACAAGCCGCTCGTATAAGCGATAAAACAGCGTACTTCTATCTCGGTGAAATGATAGAATATGACAAGACAAATATTATTTTTACAAACCCAGCCAAAGAATCAACCCAAAATTACATCACCGGACGTTTCGGTTGATGCCACTTTATATTATATACAACTTATTCATATACTAAAAACACATATTAAAAATTGACGCGCTATGGTTAAATTTATAGAAACAGAACAACAGGAAATAAAACAAAAGGTCTTGGAAATGTTTACCCTGGTTTCCGACCAAATCGACAAAGCCGGATTATCTTTGCTAACAATGGACAAAGGTATGGCGGCTCAGGTAATCGTTTTTGAACATAAGGTAAATGCCTTTGAATTGAAAATATGTAAAACAATAGAAGATTATATTGCACTGTACAATCCTGTAGCCATTGACCTTCGGTTTGTATTAGCCATGTTGCAACTAAGTTCCGAATTGGAACGCATAGGAGATTATGCACGTGGAATTGCCCGTTTTGTAAAGGAAACGACGCAACAGGAGATTAACCCTGAACTTATCATCGATACACAAATGGACGAAATGATTCAACAGGTATTACTCATGCTAAAAATCGCACAAACCGCTTTGGAAGAAGAAAATGCCGGTCTGGCAAATTCTATCTTTGAGAAAGACGGTATTGTCAACGAAATTAAAAACAAAGCCACCGACGTAATTGCCGCCGCTATTATAAAAGACGGTAGCGCCGAATCGGCAAAACAAATGTTGCGCATACAGGATATTTTCCGCAAACTGGAACGTACCGGAGACCATATTAAGAACATTGCAGAAGAAATTATCTTTTATATTGATGCAAAAGTAATTCGCCATAAAGGAAAAACCCTGGAATAATTTTAAACAAGGTACAAGGAAAATGCGGGCAACAAGCAACAAGCAGGCAAGCCGAGAAAAGGGGACAAGGAAAATGCTGGCAGCAAGCAGACAAGTTTCTGAAATAATGATTAATAGAGATGAAGAAAAGTAGAGAAATGAACAAGTGAACAAGTTTTTACTTGTGCCTTATTCTTTCCGCCATTTTGCCCATTTATCTTTCTTGGCTTGCCTGCTTGTTGCTTGTTGCTTGTTGCTTGCTGCTTGCTGCCCTCTTCCTTGTCCCTTGCACACCTTTGTTCCCTCAAAAATAATCACCGTTAACCACTATTTCCTATCATTTTTTTGCGAAATTTATCCTACTGATAGAACTTTTTCGCCCAAAAATCCCCCTCAAACCGCCTCTTTTTGTCCGCTTGCGAAAAAAAATGGCAATGAATGCAACTTTTTTCTCACACAATAACAACAGATTAAAAAAGAATCATGAAAAAAACATGAAAAAAATAGTACTAATTGAATTTCGTATATAAAATTTGATTATCTTTGTCGCGTTACGTATCGACAGAAAAGAATAGCCAAATATTAGAAGGAAGTAAAAAAATAAAAGTAAATATTAGAATGAACAATTATACGAGTTATCAACAAAAAAATACATGGCAAAATATTTCTGCTCCTGCGTGTGGCGGGGTGGATTATGCGCAGACTTCACGGGCGGGAGCTTTGGGCGTGCCTTATGTCTTTTTCCGCGTTTCTTGTTCCATGTCTCTTGTTTCTTTTTTGGCTTGCTTGCTTGTTGCTTGTTGCTTGTTGCTTGCAGCCTTCTTCTTTTCTCCCGCTTTCCTTGTATCTTGTTCCATGTTCCTTGTACCCTTCGTGGCGTGTCTGCTTGTTGCTTGTTGCGTGTTG
>JAISDH010000223.1 GCA_031264975.1 Bacteroidales bacterium | reverse complement strand
ATATCTCTAAAACTTAATGAAGAATATAAGAAAAAGCATCCGGCGACAAGAAAAAATATCGAAAATGCGATGACGCATTTATTGTTTTTATTCATATTAAATTAATGCTAATCTCCCCTATGTGATACTGTATTAATTAGATACACAGAATTATCATTGCTTTGACCGCTGGATGCGTTGATTCTAATTGTAGCGTCATTCATCGCCCTCAACCTCTCATATGCCTCATAAATATCTTTTCCTGCAAAGGAGCCAGGCTCAAGCCAACTTTCCGTTTTAGGTGCCTGCCCTGTCGGGGCCAAGCCACTTGCCACATCAGCCACGGTATCGAAAACTGCACGTTGATAATAAAGATTATTAATAATATCCATTATTTTAATATATACGTTATGTTGTTTTTTATTCAACTTGGCACGCCGTGCTAATGGTTGGTCTGTGGGTGGTTATTAAATATTTAACTGAATCTCTGTTTCGTCATCAGCATTTTTGACAGCCTTCAACATGAAAGCTGCCATGTCTTTACCTTGACTTGGTCGCGCTAAGAAACGTCGCAAAGAATCGGCGACTTCTTTGGGCGCGACATTTATCACCTGTGTGAAAATAACATTGGGTTTAATGCTCGCATACAAACAGCTATTATAGATAACTGCGTATGCTATGAGGTTTTCGCGTATATCTGACTCGTATTTTGCCGATATGGCATCATAGGCCAATGAAGCACGGAGACGCTCTTCCCTCGAAAATATTTCTCCCTTGGCACAGGCTAGGCGCTTTTGATTTGGGTAAACCCATTTAACACCAAAATCCCATTGCCGATTCACATACGCGCGCAGTTCTGGCGTGTCTTTCATATACAAATCAACAAGTGACATGTATGCTTTATATCTATCATCTGACTCCAAAATTTCTCTAAAATTTTTGTTCATGTTTATTTGCTACAGATTCATTACATAGTGTCCAATCAATCTTCAATAATCGGACGGTTCTTTTCCAAAATTATTCCAATTTTGCGGCATTTGAAATGAGGAGGGCAAAAGGGGTCAGGTTGATTTTTGTCACTTTGATGTGGTTTGGAGGTGATGCGCTGAAACAGTGGTTTCATTTTTGATGAAGATTCATGCAAATAGGTGAACAAACGACTTGATAAACGGCAATGGAAAAATGGCGAAAAAACGAACGCATTTGAGGAAAAGTGACAAAAATCAACCTGACCCCTTCCGGTTTGCTTCTTCTAATGGTTGGCCTGTGGGTGGTTATATTTCCGATAAAATCTCCCCTCAGCTTGGCAATTTAATAATACCGCATAGGCATCTTGCTCACTTTTTTTTATTTTCTCTGATTCTTCCTTGCTGATTTCAACTTCTACTAAATGCGAGCAGCTTTCCCCTGAATCATAAACAGCATAAAGTTTATCATCATCCCTTTTAACTATATCTACGCCGTATGCAGAAAAAATAACATTATTCATTGTAGATTATCCCTTAGGTGGTGGCGTAGGTGCTATAGGCTTTACAATATAATTGTCGGGTGTGGCGGAATCAATGGTCGCCTCTAAAACACTTGTTGTTTTTTATTCAACTTGGCACGCCGTGCTTATGGTTGGTCTTGGTGGTTCACTTTCACTTCTTATGGGTGGCTTGTGGGTGATTCTTATACAATTAACAATTTACCTAAAGGCCAGTTTTCAAGTTCACCATCCCAGCCGCAAGGCAAATAACCGAATTTATATATAGTTAATAAATTCTCAAAAAAAACAGGTATTTTAGGAAACGACTGCCGATAGGTTAGCTCTAGGGTAGCCCTATTGATGTCCAATAATATCATCGAAAGGTAGTCTTCTGGTAAATTATGGTCATTTAGTGCAATTTTAACTTTCGCCGATACGTTCGTTTCGAGCATCTGACGCGACTGCTTTGCTAAAATATTCCAGATTCCTGCATAGGCACCAGCATGGTATTTTGAAAGATACCCGGTGAGATCACCTTGCGCTTCTGTTTTTGCATCAATCCATTTCTCGGACATAAACAATCTGTGTGCCTCACTCGTATCCGTTATTTTTATAACATCAAATGGAAATGACGTCATGATTTCTTTATTATACATAAAAAACCAATCAATTTTTGATATTTCACGATACAAGTCAGGAATGAGTTTCATTTTGAGGTATCCTTCAAAATATTATTTGTTGCCGTGGCAGCTTTTTCTGTCGTGCTTATGATTGGCCTGTGGATGGTTATTATTATATGCCAACTCACACCATTCTCTCACATCCTCAACAACGGCCTTAACCCAATCCCAAAATGATTCGTATCGGGCAACAATGTCATAGCCGTTGGATGTCCACCCATGGATTATAACAACAGCAACTACGCATTTGCTATCGACTTCGAAGCAGGCCATGTCATCATTATCTTGACGTTTTGCGAAAACTATCAGCGGCCTTATTGATGGACCTTGGGGCCAGCGCTCTTGAACTAATAGAATTCTATCACGCTTCAAATAATGCCATGGTTGTAAACCACAAAATGGCTCAAAATTTATTAGCCCGCGTTCCAAGAGCCATGCATAGCCGCATGGCACTGAAACTCCGAAATCAGGTATTATAGTATTCATATTTTATCATTCGCTTTTAGGCGGGAAGGCAAAAGGGGGCAGGTTGATTTTTGTCACTTTGATATGGTTTGGAGGGGATGCGCTGAAACAGTGGTTTCATTTTTGATGAAGATTCATGCAAATAGGTGAACAAACGACTTGATAAACGGCAATGGAAAAATGGCGAAAAAAGCGAACGCATATAAGGAAAAGTGACAAAAATCAACCTGACCCCTTTCGGTCTGACCTTTTTATTGTATCAATTCCCGTAATTGCTGTATCGCATTTATTAACATACTTGATGATATATTGTTGAATTCAATTATTGGAGGATTCGGAAAATAGTAAATGTGTCCAATTTTCTTTATATCAAAAACAGGATGCGCAGCTGCTATTTTCTCGATTTTATCAAGAGTTTTTAGAAATTCCCGACATACTTCTGTGGTTGTTAGAAATTTATCCAAATAGAAGTCAATTGTCCCTGGGCCATATAAATCGAATGAATTTTTCTATGTATTTATCATCAAAATAAGGGATTTTACCTTCGTTTGTTCTACTATATTTATAATGCTAATTCCGATTGTCAACGTGATGGTGTCATTCAGGAGCAGGAAACGGCCTTTGTATTCTTGTATGGAATGAGACATGGTGTCTTCTTTAATTGCGTTGATGTTTTTTGAATATTATTCTCCACCTCCTTTGATAAATATTATTTTTTTAACGCCATCGGAGAAGGGCAAAAGGGATCAGGTTAATTTTTGTCACTTTGATATGGTTTGGAGGTGATGCGCTGAAACAGTGGTTTTATTTTTGATGAAGATTCATGCAAATAGGTGAACAAACGACTTGATAAACGGCAATGCAAAAATGGCAAAAAAGCGAACGCATATGAGGAAAAGTGACAAAAATCAACCTGACCCCTTTCGGTTTTTCTCCTTTCGGTTTTTCTCTTATGCACCGCTCTTGTTGTTTTTTATTCAACTTGGCACGCTGTGCTTATGGTTGGTCTTGGTGGTTCACTTTAATATGCGAGAGCGTTTTTGCTCGGCAGTTAATTTGCACCACGCATTATGTGTTATCGCCGGAACATCAAGAGATATTCCAGTATTATCTGTTTCACGACTTAACGATGTGCTTCTACAACGAGGGCATTTCCGTAATCCAATTTCAAATTTGGTTCCATCAGGCGCTAAATCACATGTTAGTGCAAAAACCTCCCAAAATTTCTCCCTCAAAAGAGGTTTGTTTTTCTGTATCAAATCATCCACCTCATTCCAGATTTTATCATCAAAGGCATCTAAGAACGCATCATGTAGTCCACTATCGGAACACATGATAAATGCTCCATACTGAAAATCCGATAAGGCAGGGGCATTGAAGCCGTAACCGCATGTCGCACACGTGTGTCGAAAACAAGCTATATTCATTTTTTAAAGTCAGGAGCTGGAAGTGTAGTTGAGGGTGGTGCTGGTGGTGTTGGAACAACCATCTGCGGTTTTAGCACTTGTTCGAAATCAGATAATACTGCGTAGTTTGTTCCTGCCCCACGCATAGATTGAAACTTTATCGTGTTGTATCCTGCTTGCTGAGCCTGCTCGCCAATAGCTTTTGTGGCGTTGCTAATAGGACCACCATCGTAGCCCCAAGATTTGGCTACCGTCGGATCAGTTAAGTCAAGTATCTTAGCTTTGGTTAAATCCATCTCATAGCGAATCGTCTGTGTTGGTGCTGCATTATGATATGATAATTCAGCAAGCGTCGTCGAAGCATCATCTGATATATATAACGCTTTCCCAAATCTGCTTTGTGGATTCAATTTGGCAGTATTAACCCCATCTAAAACTCCTTGGGCAGCACGAGGGTCAGTTACAGTATGGAAAACTGTCTCTGTTTCCACCGTAGCCGTGTGTGTTCCAGCACTCATTCCACTCTCTGCGGTGGTAACAGCGCTGCCGATCTTGGTTCCTGCGTTGATTTCACTTCCTGCGGTGCCGAGGGATTTTTCTAAGAGCGCGGCGCCGCCTTTTTTTGCCACGGTTGCGCCGAGGCGGGTGAGCGCGGCAACTCCCTCCGCAACACCGAGGGCGTTGATTTCCCACTCAAGCATTTCGAGGCCGGCGCCGGGCATGAGCGGCATGGTTGCGCCAAA
>JAISDH010000178.1 GCA_031264975.1 Bacteroidales bacterium | reverse complement strand
CGGAGAATTGAGATTGAACTCGAGGATCACCCGGACGTGAGCGCGGCATTATTGATTCCCAAACGCGAACTTGAGGAGCGTAAAGGCGGCGTGGTGAGGAAAGTCCAGCGAGTTATGTTTCCAGGATATGTCCTTGCTGGTACGGAGGATATTATCAAGTTATTTCAGATTACGTACCGGGTAGATGATCTTCTGAAAATCTTGCGTCATGAGGGGGTATTTCGAGAGATACGATTGGACGAAATTTCTCAAATTGTATATATGGCGGACGGTGATGGTGTGATTGGGATATCCGACATGGAGTTCGATGAAGGTAACCACGTTCACGTTCTCGCGGGTCCTTTGAAAGGATATGATGGATGGATAACGAAGGTGGATAGGAGAAAACAACGCGCGAAGGTTCGTTTTGCTTTTGATGGTCTCTGGAGGGAAATCTGGTTGAGCGTGAGACTACTATGAAAATTCTTGAGAATTTGGGGCGGTAATAATGCGAGTATGCAAATTCAAAGTCAAGCGTTCGGATAGACAGACGAATGCATTTCTGCGCCGCTGCCTCGTGTCAATGGGAGTGGCACGGGATTGGAGGATGAATTGGAACAGACGGATATATGGCATGACAGTTCGTCGGTCATGTCGGCAACGCCGCCAAATCCCAAGAGCACACTACGACTGCGATACGGAACGGATACGGTTCATACGGGCGCACGATGCTCCTCGGCGACGGGGCGACATGAATAAGGAACATGAAAGAAGCCATGTTCCCAGATGCATAGCAAATATTGGGCCTCTACCACCTCTGCGAGAACATCGACAGCTTCGCCAACGCCCTGTACTTCATAGACGAAAAGAAGTACAAGCCTTGGTCTGACGAAACGGCGCAATATATGCTGACTCTCAGGGCAAAGCAACTGAGCAACCTCTGGAACGAGGAGGTTGCCATCTCCATTGCTCGCTACTACAGTTCCTAATTTTTTATTTTTTACATTATATATTTATCCACACACAAGCAATGCGTTGGATTGACAAATGGCAAAAAACGTGTTACACTTATTAAAAATAAAAGATTTTGCGAAATCCCGTCGAAATCCAAGAGGAGGGTAAGACCCGTGAAAAGGTGACGACGGCTATTATCCTATCCATCGTGCGGTGGCGGAATAAGTTCATTTTTAAAGCGCGCGGGTGATGGCGTCATCAAAAGCGATTCTACGGGACGGTAAAATCATCGAGGGAATCAACCGCCACAAGATGCGGGCGGTGATTGAGCTTGAGATGTCTGGGCAGACGCGAGCGGTTACTGCGGGGTTGGAGATCGTGGGCATAGTGTTGTAAGAACGCAAAATGTAGAGAGTGTGAGTATGAGCGGGTTCGTGGTTTGTAAAAGGTAAATATTTTGAAAGGACATCTGATAAAATATGAAAAGCTGCAATGTTATTTTAGATTTAACAGAAGATTGTATGTTGCGATGTAGTTACTGCTATATAAATGGCGGAGAGAGCCATTTGAAAATGAACGCCGAAACAGCAATAAACACAGTAAAGAAGTTTGCTAAATCATATAAGGATGGTATTGTTTACCTTTTATTTCATGGAGGAGAACCACTACTTGTATTTGATAGAATCCAAGAAATTGTCAACTACATAAATGATGAAGATATCCGCAATATTAAGCTATACATTCAAACTAACGCAATTGAAGTTGATGAAAACATCGCAAGATATCTATTCGAGAGCAATATAAAAACCTGTGTGAGCATTGACGGGTTTACTCCTGAAGCAAATGCGTGTAGGCGATCTGAAAATGAAGATGTCTATACGATAACAGGTCGTATTTTAAAAGGTATGGATTATTTGATAAATGCAGGACATAAACTTTCAACGATATGTGTGCTTAATAAAAAGAATATTAATTTTATCAATCAATACATTGAAGAAAGTGCGGAGCGAGGAATATTTTTAGTTTCAATGAATCCAATCATTAATCTTGGGCGTTCAATACAACATGAAGAATTATTACTCGAAAATGAAGAGATATCACAGGGCTATATCTCGATTATACAGAAAATTAATACTTTAATCGAAAAAGGACATGAAATTATTGAACGAAATAGTCTGTATTATTATCGTCGCTTTATTAGCGAAAAACCTGAGTATATGTGTATGAATACCCCTTGCGGAGCGGGAACTTGTGTTTTTGTTATTAAATGTAATGGTGATATTTTTCCTTGTTCGGATTTTAGCTTTAATCCTGATCTAAAACTGGGTAATGTAAACAGCGAGATTTTATTTAGCCTTGAAAATGGTCAACCAAGACGTATGCTTCATGAACTTTATACTGATAGTCTGGAACATAATGAAAAATGTGCCAAATGTCGTTGGAAAAAGAAATGCTCATCTGGGTGTAGCGCCCGAAAATATCTTGCAACAGGTAAAATTGGCGGAGCATTGGATCCTTTGTGTTCTGTATATGAAGCGATAAATACGTTTTTTGCTTCATCTGATAAAAATATAAGTCACTTTACAAACAGCGCTGGCGCTAAAGTAATATAAGTTTAGGAGGGGAATTAATTGAAAATACTTAAACGATATGTAGCTATGTTGCGCATGACATTCAAAGCAATTCCTCTTTGGGGTACTTATACAATCATGAATAATGTCTTTGGCGTCATATGCAATATTTTAGGTTCTATAGTTTTGATAAATATTGTTTTAACTGGTATTAGTCAAAGTAAACCTCTTATGGAAATTATAATACCAGTTTTACTAATTCAAGTAATTATTGTGATGGGGGGAATTTTTACTTCAATCTATTATGGAAAAATTGACCCAGTTTCTCGTCAAATGTTACATAAAAAAATAACCTCTCGATTATTAGACAATATTATGAAAACTGAAATCAAGAATTTAGACGATTCTAAATTCTTAGATGACTTTATATTTTCTTTAAATCAAGTAGAAGGCAGAACAACGGGAAGTATATTTTTAATATCAAATCTTATTTCTAATTTGACAGGACTCATTACATCACTGGCAATTATAGGATTTATTAATTTTGAATTGGCCGCTTTGGTTCTTCTAATCATTTTAATTTCCTTGTTAATAAATAATAAATTAACTAGACTACAATTCAAATCTGATAATGAAATTGTGCTGCCTAACCGAAAGAGAAGTTACGTTGAACGTACTTATCACATGAAAAAATATGCTCTTGAAATTAGGCTGTATCCAATAAGTAAGTTTTTAACAAAAATCTATAATGAAGCAGTTAAAGATATATTTGCTATTATAAAAAAATACGGTTTAAAAACGGGCTTGCTTAATTTTATAAGGGCGTACAATCAAGAAATAGTCTTGTATTGGGGATCAATGCTGATAATTTTAACAAAATTATTTAGCGGTCATATGAATATTGAACCAGTTAGTGTTATACCCGTAACTATTGCAGTATATGGGCTTTCTAATTATTTTCTTGCGTTAACCGGTATTTTCAATTCTTTAAAAGAGCAAGAGTTATATTCAGAAAAGATGTTTTCATTTATAACTCCTGCAAAGAATATTGGAAAATCAAATAAAATTTCTATAGAAAAGGAAATAAAGCATAGCATTACTTTTAACGATGTTTGTTTTCAATATAATCAAGACGAAAAATTTTCATTGAAAAATATTAATTTTAGTTTTGAGCCAGGTGAAAAAATCGCTTTAGTTGGTGTGAATGGTTCCGGTAAAAGCACGATCATTAAACTACTTTTGGGATTATATGAAAATTATGATGGAGATATAAAAATTGACGGAGAATCCATTTCGGCTTGTAATATGAGACAATATCGCGAACAATTTTCCGTGGTTCTTCAAGATTTCCAACAATATCCATGCACAATTGCTGAAAATATTCTAATGGATGCTGTAGAGGCAATAGAGCCTGAAAAAATTGAAGAGTTTTTAAAAGCTGTTGATTTGGAATTGAATTTATCAAAAGATGATTTGATATCTAGGCCGCTTACTTCTGAATTCAATACAGAAGGATTAACTCTTTCTAAAGGACAATATCAAAAAATTGCAATAGCCCGTATTTTTGCCAGTAATAAAAACTTTATTATTCTTGATGAACCGACCAGTTCATTGGATCCAATTTCAGAATACAAGGTGTTTAATCATTTGCTTGAGCATTTTCAAGAAAAAACGATTATTATCATTTCTCACCGCTTAACCGCTACTAAAAATGCGGATAAAATTTATTTGGTTGATGATGGGGGAATCATTGAAAACGGTTCACATAGCCAGTTAATGCAATTAGGCGGAAAATATGCAGAGATGTATACATTGCAAGCAGAAAAATATCTGTGATGGAGGACAATATGAAAAAGAATAGTCCATTTAACAATAGCATTTACTATTTAAAAAGCATTGTTAAATATGATCGCATAAGGATGCCGGGCGTTATATTAACTGCACTTATAAACGCCTTTGATACTTGGTTCATTGGAGTATTTGCGATCAAAGTAATAGTGGATGCTTTATTAGATTCATTTGATTTTCAACGTATTATATGGATGCTTGGAATAGCCGTTGGATATAAATCTGTAAAACTCATATATGATTCTTTTTGGTCTTATTATGTCAGGAAGTCAGATGTAAAAATAACAACCGGATTTCAACATGTAGCTTTTAAAAAGGCTGCTGATGTAGACTTGCAATGCTATGATGATGCAGAATTTTATAATAACTATGTTTTTTCAATTCAAGAAACCGCTTCGCGTCCCATTTTGTTTGTAAATAGTTTCTCTCAGCTTTTTCAAACTATTTTTACAATAAGTTTATCAGGAATATATGTTTTATTCAATGATCCTATATTATTGATTTTTGCAATTCTTCCTATTTTGGGAGACTCGTTCATAAGAACAAAAATGAATAAAGCTAGAATGGAACGGACAAATGCTATTATTCCTGAAAGCAGAAAAGTTGATTATGTTAAGAGAACCAGTTATCTTCGTGAGAACGCAATTGATATACGAATAACAAATATTCATGTGGTTTTAAAAGATTTATTTCAAAATGGCGTAGAAAATGTCATTAAAATTTATAAGCGTTTTAGCAATCGGTTCATTGGGATGTACTTTTTAAGTGATTGCCTTACGCACATTAACAATACAATTGTAATTTTATATCTTGTTTTTAAAATTGTTGTTCTAAAGTCTCTTACCGCAGGAGATTTTATTGCAATTAAGGCGGCTATAGCTCTTGTAAGCAGTAATCTTGGTAAAATCATGGAAAGAGTGCAAGTGTTCCAGGAACATAGTATTTACATTGAGCGTTTTCGAGTATTTTGCAATTACAAGAATAAAGTTTCATTTGGAAATGATGGCATACAAGTCGAAAACAGTTCGCCATGGGAGCTTAATTTAAGTAATGTTTCTTTTAGCTATGATGGGAAAACCGATGTTTTAAGAAAAATAAATTTTTCTATTCATAAGGGTGATCGGATTGCAGTTGTGGGTAAGAATGGTGCAGGGAAAAGCACTTTGATAAAACTTATTTTGCATCTATACGATCCTACAAGCGGTTCCATAAAATTTGAAAATAAATACATAAATGAAATTAAAAAAGACGACTATTTAGCTTTATTTGATACCGTTTTTCAGGAGCATAATAGTTATGCGTTTTCTTTAGTGGAAAATGTTAGCCTCGAATCAGAACTTACTGATGAGCAATTATTAGAAGTAAAAAGCATTTTTAACACACTAGAATTCGGCGATATTTTTGACGATGAAAACAATCATAAGCTGATGCTAACAAAAGAGTTCTCAAACGATGGATTGATTTTATCAGGAGGACAAAATCAAAAAATTGCACTTGCGCGTGCGCTATATCGAAATAGCCATATCCTAATATTAGATGAACCCTCTAGTGCGTTGGATGCCATATCTGAACATAAATTAATGAAAAATATGATGCAAGTAGCAAAAAGAAAAACTGTAATTTTAATTTCGCATCGCTTATCATCGGTTAGAGATGCTGATTGCATTTATTTTATAGATGATGGTCAGATTTTAGAGCATGGTACACATGATGAACTCATGGCCCATAATGGTTATTATCATGAAATGTTCAAGGTTCAAGCGGATGCATATCGCGATTAGCGTCTTGATGCTAAATGAATTAATTTAGATTATAAAGGAGATGTGAGTCTCATATAACCTTTATAAAATATTACTTAGAAAGAGGAATCAACGATGGTAAAGAAAGAAGCGACCAAGAAAACCGATCAGAAAGGCAAAGAAACTATCGATCAGAAAGGCAAAGAAACTATCGATCAATTGGTAAAAGAAATTGCCAATACAAAAGATTGGTCTGTTTTAGTGCCGGATTATGACGAAGACGCTCTGATGGTACATTGGTCAAGCAAAAGCTGAGTTGGTAGGGGGCGTCTGCCATTCAGGTTAGCCGCCCCCGTCCATTCATTCGATGGTTTATTGTTCCAGCCGCCAGCGGATGTCCCCAAACAGCCGAAAAGGGGTGTCCAATTGCGCGCGCGCATAAAGGTGTGGTAAGATAAGCCCCGGGTGAAGAAAGAAATGGTAAGCGTAAGGAGATACCGTCTGAAAGAAATGGAAACAGGGAGCAATTATCTGGTGCAGAGCCTTGAAGCGTTGAATTGTCCGATATGCGGAGAAGTGATGGCGATGCGCGCGAGAAGTGATTTTCTCCGACGGTAAGAAAGCGAAATTGATCATACGCCGACTTCAGTGTACCGGTTGCGGACGTATGCACAACGAGCTTCCCGACTGTCTCGTGCCGTACAAGCGGCTTTGCGCGGAAATACTTGAAAACGTAGTCAACGGCGCGTACGAGATGGCGCCGTGTGAGGGACGAACAATACGCCGGATACAGGCTTGGTGGAGTATTGCCGGCGCGTACTTTTTGCGCGTCTTGAAAGCTGCGTATGAGAAGCTCAAAATCCCCTGTCCCGACGCGCCAGCATTTAAGGAAATCGTGCGCGCGGCGGTGAATACGAACGGTTGGATTTTCGCCCGTTCGCTTTGTACTCGTTCGGTCTCCGTGTCCTGACGGCAGGTAAGGTAGAATCGTATCGTAATCCCAAACTTAACGAAAGAAGGTCACGGTATGAACGCACAAAACCCAAGGACACAGGACGAGCTCGCGCTGGAGAGGTACAAAATCATAAGCCCACTGCTGACGGCTTCGGATGAACACGCGGACAAGGGGAAAATCGCCTTGCTCCGAGCCGAAGCTTGTGCCGGCGCGGGGATAAGCCGCAAAACACTCAAACGGTGGATCGACCGCTATGTCCGAAGCGGCTTTGACGGACTGAAGTACTCTCCCGGCACGGCGGCGCGGTCAAAACGAATTTCCGGAGAACTGTTGCAAGAGGCGATTTTGCTGCGGCGCGAAGTTCCGTCGCGTAGCGTATCGCAAATCATTGAGATTCTTGAAATGGAAGGTAAAGCGCCTCCCGGCTTTCTCAAACGCTCAACTCTGCAGGACAGATTCCGTGAGATGGGCTATTCGGCGGCGCAAATGAAGCTGTACCGAACGCCGGGCGTCGCGGCGCCGGTTCGCCAGAAGCGAACGCAACGATATGTGGCAAGCGGACATTAAGTTCGGCCCGTTTCTCAAATTGAACGGCAAATCTAAGCAGATATACCTTGTCGCCTTTATCGACGACGCCACGCGCTACATAGTCCACGCCGAGTTTTATGACGTCCTTGACCAGAGCATCGTCGAGGACTGTCTGCGCAAGGCGATTTTGAAAGAGGGGCTTCCTCGCCGGCTCTTCTTTGACAACGGCAAGCAGTTCCGCACCAAGCAGATGGAACGAGCCTGCGCCATTCTTGACGTTAAGCTCATATTCGCGGCTCCATACAGCCCTGAGTCGAAGGGGAAGATCGAAAGATTCAACCGAACGCTGGACGCTTTTTTAGCGGAGGCGACGCTGAAGAACTGTAAAAGACTCGACGAATTCAACGAACTGCTAAATGTCTGGCTCTCTGAATGTTACCACAGCCGCGAACACGCCGGGATAGGTGAAACTCCCGATGCGGCGTACAAGTCGTCCAAAATACCGCTTCGCTTCCTTCCGTCGGAAATGATCGCCAGCGCGTTCTTACGGATCGAGCAGCGGAAAGCCGATAAATCCGGATGCATCAGTTTCGGCGGCAAGAAGTATGAAGTCGGCGTTCTCTATGCCGGACGAAAAGCAGACGTCGTCTACGACCCCGCCGATACCGGCATCCTGACCGTTGAGGACAAGAATATGGGTACGTCATTTCAAGTAAAGGAACTTGTGATTGGCTCTCACACCGGCCCTCGCCCGAAGCTGCCCGAATTTATGACGCCCGCAAGTCCCGAAACTTCTCGCCTTTTGGATGAGAAACTGAAACGCTACGGCAAACGCCAGTTATCCGCGAAACGGGCAATCAGCTATGCGGCGCTTAACAAAGGAGATGACAAGTCCGATGTATGAGCCGTATTACAATTTCGCCAACACGCCTTTTTCGCGTACGATCCCCACGAAAAGTCTTTACAAGGGAAATGATTCGGATGAACTTTTGGAGCGGCTGAAATACACGGCCAAACGCCAGTTGTTCGCCGTCGTCCTCGGAGACAGCGGTACCGGGAAGACCACTGTGCTCCGCCGTTTCTGCGACGAAACGCGCGATGATAATTACTGTGTGATGTATCTGTCCGACTCCAAGCTGACACCGCGCACATTCTACAAAAGTCTACTGGAGCAGCTCGGCTTTGAATCAAGCTATTACCGCAACGAAGCTAAACGCCAACTCCACAAGGAAATCGAAATCCTCAAGGGTATGAACGGCATCGCGCCCGTCGCCATCGTGGACGAAGCGCACCTCCTCGATAAGGAAATGTTTAGAGGAAATCCGCTTCCTGATGAACTTCAAGATGGATTCCCAAAGCCCGCTGGCTCTTATCCTCGCCGGACAAATTGAGCCGCCTGAATGGGCGGCTCCGGGCTGTAAGCCCGTATTGATAATATTGGTGAATCCGGCGGGGCCGGATTCAATACTTTGGGACAAGCTTAAGCTTCAAGCCTATGCCGCTATCCGGCAGCGGATTGACATTCAGTGCGTCGTCGGTCGCCTCGACCGCTCAAAGACCGGCGAGTACATCGCGGCACAATTCGCCTACGCCGGATGTGACCGTGAAATATTCACGGAGGCCGCCGTTGACGAAGTATTCAAGTTCTCCGGCGGGATCCCGCGTCTGATCAACAAGGCCTGCACGGAGTCTCTCTTGTACGGCGCGCAGAATCGCAAGACCATTCTCGACGACCGTATGGTCAAGCTTGTCGTCGATCAGGAATTGCTGGGCGGCGCTTCATAAACAAACAAAAACATTATCCTGCGCCCCTTCTGCGCTGATTCCCGAGCTCCGGTTCGAGCTCCGGATAGTTTGACCGTTTCCGCAGCGAGCGCGTCTGCACGCGCTCGCTGTGCTTTTTCTGCCGCATCGCCGCACGCGCTCTTCGCGGTCATCCGCCTCGGCATTTTGCGGTCTTTTCTTCTCGGCTTTTTTAAGGCATTCCTTTTCGGCTGTTACAGTTTATTTTTAAACTCCTTGAAGCGTTCTTTATCAAAAGAAAGAAGACAAGAATTATGGTAGATGTATTGTTAATCTCGCTTCCTTCTTTTTGGGGGCGCAAATATGTATATGTTGAAAATTATTGGATGATTTTATTGTCACAATATATATCTTCGTATAGTATAAACATTTCAGTTATGGATGCGGCATTAGAAAATGCCGTATTGACAACGGTTGAGAAGCGAATTAAACTTGTTGATCCGAAAATCGTTGTGTTTTTAGTAACTAAAAAGAATCAGGAAACGGTAGCTCAAACAAAAGAGTATCTTGCAAAACAATTTTCAATTCCCCAAATTTTGTTTTTGGATGATACGTTTTCTTTTGAAAAAAGCAATTCTCTTATATTAGACGGTATTAGTTCTATAAATGAGAATACGGAAGATTTGGTTGTTTCTATATGCTCATTACTAAACAAGTCACCTACTTCACATCCATATTCAAATTCAACACTTTTCATAGGAAGAGACTACCTAAATCAAGTCCTTTTAGAAGGTGGTGAATTTGAGGTGTTGGGACGGATTAATACAAATAAAAACTATTTTCCGTTAGATTATAAATTTGATACGCATATGCATCCTCAAATTGAACATGGTTTTGAAACTATGCTCATAGAAGTAAAAACAATTTGCCATAAATACTCATTAAGAAAGGTAAATATTATCGATGATGAATTAATAAATGATTTGCATCGTATTGATGTTATTAAATCATATTTAAATAATAATAATCTATCTCATGTGAAAATAGGCTTGCTATTAGATAGAAGATTAATAACAAATGAAAATATGAATTTTATAATCAGTAGAGCCGATTATATAAATAAAATTATTATAACTTCAGACCTTATAACAAGCGAGTTTGTGTTGCTATTAAAAAAAATAAGACGTTATAACATAAAAATTAAGGTTCAATTTTGCTTATTTAACGAAGGTATTAACATAGAGTATATTCGGTATGTTTTAAAAACAATACGAAATAGAGAGTTTTATATATCGCCAAAAGCTTTAATTTCCGGAGCAGTAAACGATCCTATTCTTCTGAATATAAAAAAAATAATGACATTGATATATAATAAAATATTTCATTCATATCATATTAAAATAATACAATTTGAAAATGATCAAAAATATGAACTGAGAACAGGGGTAAGTAAGGCATATGGATTAATCCCTAAAATCCAAAATGAAGTCGAAAAATTATCACACAACCTTAATACCATATTCATCGATATATTTGAGAGTGTATTATTTAAGTGTGACTATAATAATACTGATACTAAAAATATAGTCCTTGATATATTAGCGGAATATGAAAACAAATTTTTGGAAATCGGAGGTGAAATAGATGCTCATTTATCTGATTCATGCCGGATTTAAAACGTACGACATTTCATATGTCGGAGAAAATATTGGATTAGCGTATATCAGTTCTAATTTGCAAACCCACGGTTATTCAACACGCATTATAGATTGTTTAGTTGATGGTTGGAATGAAAATACATTAATACAAGAAATTATAATTAGTAAACCGTCAATAGTGCTACTTTCTTTTTATGAAGAAAATAGTAAAGAAACAATTGCTTTTATAAATATGTTAAGAGTTGCGAATTATAAATCTCCGATTTTATTGGGAGGTATATATGTAACATTGAATACAAAAACCGTTTTAAACTCACTCGTTGACTCAACCAATGTGTGGTGTGTTCGCGGGGAAGGGGAAGAAGTTTCTGTTGAATTTGCAAAAGAAATAGAACGTGGTAACAAACGGCCTTCGATAAAGGGAGTGGCTTATAAAGATAAAAAGGAAATTGTTAATGATGATTTTGTAAATATGGTTTGTGATATTAATAGTCTGCCATTCCCTGACCGCTCTGTTATGGACAGAATTTACGGAAGGTTAAATGCTTCAATTTATCTATTATCTTCACGAGGCTGTTATGGGAATTGTTCTTTTTGTATCCTTAACATTTATAATTCCAAAGTTGCAGAGCATGACAGGCAAAAGAAGTGGCGTGAAAGAACAATCTCCTGCGTCGTTGACGAAATGAAAGAACTATTAGTTCGTTATCCTGGCGCATTGATTAAGTTTGTGGATTCAAATTTTATTGGATGGAATCCGCAACGAGGATTGTTGTTGGCCGATGAAATAAAGAAAAGAAATTTAAAAGTTAAATTTGCCATTGAATGCAGAGCAAATGATGTTAATGAAGATATTTTAGTAGCGTTAAAAGAAGCAGGATTGGTGTCAATTTTTATTGGCGTAGAATCAGGGTCTAATCGTGTTCTACAAAGATATAACAAAGAAATTACTGTGGAGCAAAATCAATTCGCAATTGACACAATACGAAAGCTTCATATTGGTCTGAAAATGGGTTTTATTCTTTTCGATGAATTTTCAACCATAAGCGAACTCAGAGAAAACACAGAATTTTTACATAAAAACAATTCGTGTGTATTTCACCCTTATCGTCCGCTTATTATAGAAAAATATAGCCAAAACAATGAAAAATACGATGTTCCAGTTATTTATGATGAAAGAACACGTTTAGCATATAATATTATTAAAGAACTCTGTGCGAGGCTTCTTCCATATCGCGCACAATTAGATCGGCTGAGAAAAAATGCGACTCAAAAAAAATGTCGGCAAAAAGAAATGGTATATTCTATTTTAGGTAAATTTATTTTATTTGATAAGCATGGCATGAATCTTTTACTTTCTATGTGCGAAGATTTATCTATTAACTCTGAAACAGTCCGAAATGAAATAAAAATGTTTTCAGATCGTATTCTCAAAGAAATTGTACTAGATTTTGAAAACATTGATAAAATGGAGGGAAAAGAAATATGGCGGAATTATACATGAAGATATTTGACAAAATCATTTCTGTAAAAGCAGAAAGACAATGTGCAATAGATGACATATACAATACTTTTTCATTTTTTCTGATTGAGACAAATTTGACTCAATCGGAAATAAATATTATAATTGAATACAATGACGCGAATGATTATCGCATTGTTTATGATGATAAGATTAGCGCATGTGCCAAAGTTAATTTATACCCCAAACTTTGCGATATAATTAGACGTGCAATTATACTAAAAACAAATTTGTTTTGCTTTCATGCTGCTGCTGTCGAAAAGAACGGAAAGTCGTACATATTTGTTTCCACGGGGAACTCTGGTAAAAGCACATTGTGTACAACTTTAATTCTTAACGGCTATAAATTGTTATCTGATGACACATGCTGGATCGACCCTGATACCGGCGTCATCCATCCTTATCCGCTTGCAATTGGAACACGTTATAAAACCTTAGATGTTTTACCTGCATTGCGCGACATTGTTGTTAAAACCACATTTCCCGGAAAACTTATTATCCCGATTTTAAACGATTGGGTAGCAACACCTTGTAAAGCGTTCGCATACTTTCTTTGGAATCTTGATTTTCAAACTTCTCAATTTAATATTGAAACTGTGGAAAAGGATGAATTGGCATACAATTTACTCAGTCATTCATTTAGTTTCAAATATTGCCTAAACAAGAGGGAAACATTTTATAAATTGCTATCTACAATAAATAAATGCAGTTGCTATAGCTTAAAAGGTCATAATTTAAGTATTCTTCCTCAATTATTGGATGAACTTTCATAAAAGCAAGGAGAGCAAAAGTATGCATATGAATATGTATTATCATGTGGATGAAATTATTGATGGCGAAGATAATGTTTGGATTCAAGGAATAAGCGAAACCGGAAAAACTACTTTTTTGAAATTTCTTTTTGATAAAGATATAAAGCATTCGTATAAGTGGATGCTTGGTGGTTGCCCACCGCAAAAAAGTTTTGAGTATTATAGTCAGTTGATAGAGGATATTTGCCGAGTGAAATATACAGCAGATAATATAATTTCGATATATGTGGATGAAATCGAAAACGATAATTTAGATAGACTTATTGCTGCACTAAATGCTTTGGATATTTCAGTAAGATTAGTGGTGGTTTCTCATCATTTGCCGCCTAATAAAATGATTGAGCAATTCGATACATACCAAATGACGGACATTCTTTCTATAGAGCCTCTATTGTCGCACATAAAAGAAAAATATAGCACTACTTTTCCAAATAATTATTATCCAATTGTTTCTGATTGCTTTTCCCTCATAGATAATAATGGTTCTATTCGACCAGAGATGGATATTGTATCTTTCCTTCAAACAAACAATGAAAACAGCAAAAAACGAAAAAAAGTAAAAGGCACAATTGAACACAGCATCTGGATATTAAGATCACCAGAATATGAGAGGATTAACCTTTTGAAGATAAAGGGGGGCGAATAATGTCCGTAATATTATCTATAAATGATAGGATAATAATTTTATCTAATAACATTGACGGTCGTTGGATTGCTGCAATGAATAATTTTAGTTTATCAAATTGCCGTGGAGAGTTAGTAAATAAGCAAAATCTAAAACATTTTGTTGGGGAGAAGTTGGCTGAAGCGTTTAACTCTACCATAGAATGTTTATCTCAAACAGAGCATAAACCAACATATGATAAGCTCCCGTTCCATCATTTAATCTTCAATACCACCTATAAGTGCAATCTGTCATGTAAGTATTGCTATTTTTCTGCAGATTCATCTGGCTCTTCTTTGAACGAGGATTTAATAGAATATTCGATTCGCAAGTGCCTAGATTTTTTAGATGATAATTCAGAATTAACGGTACTTTTCCAAGGCGGGGAAGCTCTGTTAGAATATGATTCTATTCGTAATGCTTTAGAAAAGCTTGGCAAGCAACCGAAGATTCATTATCAAATGCAAACAAATGGAACCCTCATTAATGAAGACGCAATGAATTTATTTGAAAAATACAATATGCATGTTTCTTTTAGTTTGGATAGTCATATGGAAAATCACAACGACTTGCGTAGTAAAAATCCTGATATATTCCTCCAAAAAATATTTGATGCTTGCAAAATGTTTCAGGAACGAAATTTGGATTATGGCATAATATCTGTGGTTTGCAAAAACAACATTAATGATCTTCGTTTTATGTTTCAGGAATTTATAAAAAGGGGTATACATACTTTTGCATACAACCTCTTGTGGCCAATCGGTCGAGCAAAAAATGAAGGACTTGATGAATTGGTTGTTCCTGTTGGTCAATTAGTGGATACTATGCTTAATGTTTATAAAGATATTTATAAATTCAATATCGATCAAGGCCATACTCCATTTGAAAAATATCATGAACGAAATCTTTTTATGCTATGGAGGAGATTATTTTACAGGAAATTAACTAACTACATGTGTATGAATACTCCTTGTGGAGCTGGTATTAATACACTCACAGTAGATACTGACGGACAGGTTTTTCCCTGCGCCCTTATGCTACCACCGCTTGAAAAGGGTTTTCAGATAGGCAAAATATATACAGACAGCATATCTTCCCTACTTCAAAAAGACAGTTTGGTTAAGCATCGTAATTTAGACCAAATTTCTCAATGTTCCACATGTACATATAAGGCCGCTTGTGCAGGAGGTGGTTGCGGTATAGCTTTTTATCATTCGAAAAAAGATATAAATTCTATCAGTATTTATTGTGATTATTATTATGAGATGCTTTCTGCAATGATTGAACATGCCATGTTACAAATGGGCGTTCGGGTTCTAAAAAATTTTGAAGGGTGAATAATTATGAATGCATTCATTGAAGTTAATAATTATTGTGAATTGAAATGTCGTTTTTGCGTAGCTGACTTGGGTTATAAGTATCCAAGCACGAACATTTCAATGGAATTGATTGATGAAATAGTCGATAAATATCAAAACGATAAAATAAAGGCGGCATTTATCACAGGAGGCGAACCTCTTTTGCATTCTGCAATAAATGATATTATCCGTAAATTTGCTACTAATGGGTATTATACATACATAACAACAAACGGGCAACTCTTTAGCAACGAAAAATTTGCTGTTGAATTTTTATATAGTGGTATTCATCGCATATCAATTCCTGTGTATGGATGTTGTGCCTCGATATATGACAAGATGACAGGAGTAGAAGGTTCCTTTAATGCATTGAAAATTGGTCTTGATAATATTTTCTACATTAAAAGAAAATATGCGCCTCATATTAAAATTGAATTGAGATTGCTCATGGCAAAATTTAATATAGGAAACAATGAAGATGTTGTTGAATGGATTCACGAAAATTATCCCGACGTCGATTATATGTCTATACTTGGCTTGCAACTCTCTAGCAGGACAAATAATTATGAGCATATGATAGAAATTTCTATGACCGAAGCAGCACCCTACTTGCACTCCTGCCTTAAAAAGATACGTGAATATGGTATGAAGTGTATTATTACTGGTATCCCTCTCTGTGTTTTGGGAGAAGAATTTTCTGATTTTTATAATACAAAATCAATATCAAAAACAGATCAAGTTCAATTATTCCCTCACCTTTCTATACAGCCACATCTAAAAAAATTAGACGATTGTTTATATAGAGAAGAATCTTCCAAGCAAAAGTCAATCGATATTTGTCAGCAATGCCGTTATCAAGCTACCTGCGAAGGTGTTCAGGAGCGTTATATAAAAAAATATGGCTTTAATGATCTGAAAGCTATTGTTTAGAGACAAAGAAAAACGAGGAGAGCTTGAAAGCTGTATGGATCATATTCAAAAATTGTGGACTGATTTCTATCATAATATTTATAAAAAAAATTACAAATATGCAGTTGAACTATGGGAACCGAAAACTCGAAGAGTGTTTTTGAAAAACATTCGAAATTTTCGGCGCAAACAAAACATGTGGAAAAAAGTTGAGTACATTGGCACTACAACACAAGAATATATTATTATTCGTTATACGTCTCCTAAAGGAATAATTGCAAAAATGGCTTTGGCTTTCAATCGTCATCATTCAGGAGAAAAGAGCTTATGTGGAAAAATTCTTAATTATTTTCATGAATGCGGTAAAAAAATACGAGGTAAAGGGTACGGCTATTTTTTCTCGATTTGTGGTATTTTAATTAAACGGTTTGATATGGAAATTAAGGAATTCCGTGACACGGAAGTAATTAAGCGATATTCGATCATACAAGAAGGTGAGAAAAAATATCTTGGATGGTCGTATTCAAAATCTATTATTTTATCTGAAGCAGAAGTGTATGAAATATATGAGTTTGATACATTTATCTTTCATTCCGCAGTTAATTATTCCGCTCATATTTCAATGTTAAAAAAGTTAGATTTGTATGTCAAAAGTCTTTTAGATAATATTAAAAGCTCCACCCCAAAAATAAACATATATTTTCATGCGAAAATGAATACTATGGATACTGGAATCCCTAAGGCGTTTTTTGTTGCGCCTGGTAGTAACGATATTTGTATTTATAACAATCGAGTTTCGTTAAATATCTTAAAGCATGAATTACATCATTCCTTTATATATTCAACAACTTTGAGTTGGCCTCCTTTATTTTTCAGGGAAGGATATGCCGAATCCTATGAAACAAATAAAAAAGGTGAAGATTTTATTTTAAACAACAAATTTCCATTCATGTTTTTGCTAAAAGATCAACTATTTTTTGATTATACAGAATACCCACCCATAGTAGCGGGGGTTTTGGTTCGATATTTGATTAAAGAGTTTGGTGTAGAACGTTTTTATTCCGTTTATAGATATGCCAATGACATGAGTATAAATGAATCATTAAAACTTGAATATGGCTTTAGTTTTTTTGAGCTAATTAAAAGAGTGAAGATAGACTTAAGAAATATAGAAAACTAGAAAGGGAATGAATACTTTCAATGGACATAAATCTTGATAAAATCGAAAAATACATATCGAATAATTTGCATAGTAGTATTTCCGAAGTTTTATATCAGCACAAATGTTATGACTTAGTTATCAGATTAACCAATAGTTCTTATTACGAAAAAGCATATATACGATACTTAAAAAATAAATCACGTGTAGCATGTTATTTCAAAGAATGCCAACCAATACTAAGTCAAAATGAAATACCATATGTAATTGTAAAAGGTACTATATTATCTCAAATAGCTTATACTGAACCATATATACGAAATTCGAACGATATTGACATTCTTGTTGCCCCTAACAATACCACTGCATTTAATCGACTATTGAAAGACAACGGATTTGTACAAGGGACAATATGTAATGGCGAAATCACACCTGTATCTCGCGAAAAAAGGGTATATCAAACATTCTATAGCCATCAACTGTTACCGTTTATAAAGAAAACAGAAATTGCGTCTTGCCCTTTGATTAATATTGACGTAAATACAAATATATTTTGGGGAGAAAGCACGTATAAGGTTAATATGGAAGACCTCCTTTCTAACCGCACAAACATAAGTGTTGAAGGAATTGAGGTGTATAAACTTGATCCTATAAGTGAATTTGTTGTTTTGTGTCTGCATCATTTTAAAGATATGAACTCCATTTATTTATTATCTCAAGGAAGTTTAAAATTAAGATTATTCATTGATATCTATAGATATATTCAAAGTCAACATACCGTCCTACCAATAAATGAACTCTTAAAAAAATGTGAACGCTGGAATGCACTACCCTATGTCTATTATTGCTTGTATCAAACAACTTACTTGTTTCCGAGCCGGATTTTAAATAGATATAGTAACGCACTAAAAAATAGCAGCGGAGACTATCTATTGAACAAATTAGGATTGGCAGATAACGAACGCAAAGAATGGCAAACACCTCTTGAAGAAAGACTTTTTGCATCTGATTTTCTCCCAAACTTTTATAAAATGTTAAATGACGATGATATAAAGAAAATCAATTTAAATATCAAAATGATGCAGTGAAGGAGTATAAAATGAGGAAATTAGATGTTTATGAAGTTTTGGATATTATCAATTCTATTTTGCATTCTCGGGCTGATGAAGACAAACAAAAAAAAGAGCCGATAACACTTTTGACAAAAGAACAAATTGAAACTGATTTTAGCGAGTTAAACATAGATTCTATTACATTTATCAGCATTGTAGTATCTTTAGAGAATGAATATGAATTAGAAATCCCTGACGAATATTTGTTGATGACAGAAATGAATAGCATTAATAAAATACACCAAGTGTTAAAAGAAGTTACAGAAAATATATGTACAGACGAGGATGCAACAACATGATGAAATCAAAGCAAAGAGTGATGGTAATTTCAAATGTTGCTTTTGAACCGTTTTTTAGAACAATTATTAAAAATCAATTTAACCAGAGCAATGTTGATTTGACATTGTTCCTAATACCTTATGAAGAATACAATGGCTTAGAATATAAAAACCAGTTTTCTGTTTCCGATATAATAATTGTTTGGATAAATCTTGAATCCTTAGCGTCGAATATGATTAATAAAGGTGAATCCATACCCGATAAAGAACAGAAGATTGCAGAAATAGTGGCACTTTGCAATAATTTTTTAAATGATATTGTTTGCCGTTCCAATGCAAATATATTATGGTTTACATTTGAGAATTATTATAGTTCACTTTCTGCGGTGGTAGGGCATATTTACAATGATGTGACAGATAAATTAAACTTGAAATTATTCGATACGATAGGCGATAGGGTAACATTTATAGACCTAAAACACATTATATCTGAGGTAGGAATATCTAATGCTTACGATCAGAAAAACAAATATCGTTGGAATTCTCCTTATTCCAAGGTGCTAATTGAAATCGCCGTTAAGGAAATACATAAACAATATCTTATAGAAAAAGGGATTACAAAGAAATGCCTAGTGCTTGATTGTGATAATGTTCTTTGGGGAGGTATTTTATCCGAAGATGGCATAGAAAATATCAAACTCGGTTGCAGCGGATTCGGGCGTCCATATCAAGATTTTCAAAGGTTTATTTTATCGTTGTATTATCATGGCGTTATTCTCGCTGTTTGCAGTAAAAATGATTTATCCGATGTAATGGCAATGTTCCGTGAACACAGCGAAATGCTTTTGAAGGAGAAACATATAGCTTGCTTTCAAGTGAATTGGGAGAACAAGCCTGACAATATAAAACGGATTGCTGAAACGCTTAATATAGGACTTGACAGCACGGTCTTTGTCGATGATTCGCCTGTCGAAGTGGAAGCCGTTAAATCCATATTGCCTGAAGTAACGGCTATTTTATATAATCGTGATTCGGTTTATAAAGAGTTATCCTGCTTTAATCCGAAAGGCGATGTCAGCATAGCGAATATTGAAAAACGAAACGAAACCTACAGAACTAACCAATCTCGCGAAACCTTAAAGTTACAATACCAAAGTTATGACGAATATATAGCGGCCCTTAAAATAAAATTTGATATTCGCGAAGCATTACCGATTGAGTATAGTCGCATTGCGGAGCTTACTCAACGGACAAATAAATGTACTAACGGCAAGCGATATACTGTTGCGGAAATAAAAAAACGTATTGCACAAGAAAGTGTTGAACTGTACTCTCTTTATGTTTCTGATCGTTTTTCGGACTTAGGACTCGTGGGTGCTTTAGAAATTGATAGAAACACCATAAACTTATTTGTATTATCTTGTCGCGCTTTTGGAAGAAAGATTGAAGAAAAAATGTTAGCATTTATAAGCGAAAAATACAAAATCAACAAAGTCGAATTTCATTCTACAGGAAAAAATAATGACATGAAAGAAACTCTGTTTGGAGATTTTATATGAAATATTTATGCAATTGGTTGTTTTTTTATAATTTGAAATTCATAATATTTATTATATCAAAAATACGTAATATACGTCACAACCAAATAAAAGGGATATTGATTTTATCATATTTTAATCTTGGTGATTTAATTTGTGATACCCCTAGCTTCCGATCTATACGCGAAAAGTATTTAGACCATAAAATTGTTTGCTTGGTACGATCGCTCCCTCACAAGGAATTAATGAAGAAATGCCCATATGTAGACGAGGCTATGGTTATATATTCTGAGAGCAAAAATTCTATATTTTACTACATAAATCAATTACTATTATTATCTCGAATAAACTTTGTAGCGAGTTTTCAATTAGTTCGTCATTATGGACAGTTACGCAGATCTGCTATCCCTTTCATTTTAGGAATAAAATATCGGTACGGATTATGGAGTAAAAGTAGACCTGAATTTACTAAATGCTATTCCCTTCCAGTTGTGACTATTAACAATAGATCACGCACAGACGAATCATTATTAGTCGTAGAATCTGCTGGAATTCCGATACTCAATAGGGATACAGAATGTTGGTACGCGAGTAAGGATATATTTTCATTATCAAAAAAAATAAATATATCGTTAGATAAATGCATCATCATTATTCATCTCGGTGGAACAGATCCAATGAAATGTTGGAAGGTTGAAAATTATGCAAATGTTGCAAATCGCTTGCAAGAGAAATATGCATGTCAATTTATATTAACAGGTGTTGAAGATGAGCACGATAAAATACATTTATTTATGAAATCTGCAAATCTTTCTGATGTAATAGATTTATGTGGCAAATTAACAATATTCGAATTATTTGCTCTTATATCTCAAAGCAATCTTGTTATTACAAATGACACAGGGCCAATGCATTTTTCTATAGCTTTAAAGAAAAATATCGTAGCAATATTTGGTCCGACTCCACCAAGTTATGCAATTGGTAAAGAGAATAGACCATTTTTAAGAGTAGTTCGAGGAGATATTTGTTGTATCAATAAAAAGGAATGTGAGATTTATATGGATTACATCAACCGAAACTTAAACGATATACACTCAATATGCAGTTCAAAATATATGGTTTGTATTGACAAAGTAAGATCGGAACAAGTATATAACCAATGTGTAGCGCTCATGGAAGCAATTACATAGCCGTCAATAAGAACAGGGGGTATTACAAGTGATTATTAATAAAACATTTGAAGAAATACCATTAAATCAATTTGTTAACTGTATAAAAGTAGACAAATATTTCATGATTACTCAAAAAGATTTTGATGCTATTTGCACACTGATTGAACGTATACATGCTGAGGTAATAATAGAATTTGGAGTACAACAAGGAAATACTGCCACAGCCATTTTGGATACGTTTAGCTACATACGTGAATACATCGGCATTGATGTTGAAAAAGATTATGAACCGCTATGCATATTTCAAAAAAAAGAGATTCCTCTTGATGCGGGCTGTTTTGCAAAAAAGGATAACCGTTTTAGACTTATAGTTAAACCGAGAGGAACATTTGATTTGACGTTTAGGGATATGCCTGTTGCTGATTTCATTTTTGTTGACGGCGATCATTCGCTACAGGGTATTGTTCATGATACCGTATTAGCATTAGCGACCGTTAAAAATGATGGCATTGTCTGTTGGCATGATTATCAAAACTTATCAGTCGTGAGAGAGACATTAAAAATATTATCTGAAAAATATTGCTTCAATATTAATATAATAAATGATTCAAATATTGCATATTCCGTTGTTGATTTTTCTAATGATAAATTTAAAAACCTAATATTATCCAGTAATACTTGAATTTTTAATGCTCGGATAATAAGGGGGTATATTGATGAAATATATAATTAGCAGCTTGCTTTCTATTGATAAAAAAATATTGGTAATAGGCGATATAATGTTAGATCAATATGTTTCTGGTAATATAGATAGATTCTCACCAGAAGCTCCAATTCCAGTTCTTTCAAATACTAAAACTCATTATAACTTAGGTGGAGCTGCGAATGTTTGCATGAATATTCACTCGTTAGAAATTGAAGTGGATTTAATGGGATGTATTGGGACTGATTCATATGGCGATATTCTACTCACTATTTTGTATGATAATAATATATCGAGTAAATATATTTTTAGGGATAATAAAATGTTAACAACAGTAAAAACTCGCTTTTTATCAAATATCGGACATCAATTACTTCGTGTAGATCGGGAATGTTATTATGAATATCCCGATTCAAACGGAATTGCAAAATGCTTCCAAAGTATTATTGACAAATATGATGTTATCATATTATCCGATTATGCAAAGGGATTTTTAAATTCTTCGTTATTAAAAGAAATGTTTTCATTAGCAAAAATACATAATAAAAGAACGATTGTCGATCCGAAAGGCGATAATATCGAAAAGTATGATGGGTGCTATCTTATCAAGCCAAATATAAAAGAATTTGAAAGGTTTTATGGAAGTACAGAAACTTCTGTTGAGTACATAAAAAAAAATAGTGAATTCATATTGACTAAACTTGCTGTAGAAAGGCTTTTAATTACTTGTGGTGATCAAGGGATGATATATCTTCGTCGCGGTAAGGATCCTTTTTATCAGCCATCATATTGTCGTCAAGTCACAGATGTAACAGGTGCAGGAGATATTGTAACAGCAATGATGGCTATTGGTTTTGTTTGTGGCTTATCGGATGAAGAAAGTATTGAATTTGCAAATAAATGTGCCGGGTTATCTGTGGAAAAAAGAGGAACATCAGTAATGAATATAGATGATATAAAAAAAGTTCTTCCCATTTCAAATAAAATAATAAAAAGCAAGCATGTATTACCTTTATTACGGAAGCATTATAAAAATAAGAAAATCGTATTTACCAATGGCTGTTTTGACTTATTACACATCGGACATCTTGATCTTTTGAAACAGGCTCACCAACTTGGGGATGTATTAGTCATAGGGTTAAATAGTGATATGTCAATTCATGCACTTAAAGGTGAAAGCCGACCTATTTGCAATGAAGAAGATAGGAAAACCCTTTTAACATTAATTCCCGATGTAGATTGGATTATTCTTTTTGATGATGAAGATGAACTTCTTTTTATAATCAAAGCACTTTGTCCGGATGTAATGGTAAAAGGAGAAGATTATCGTGACAGGCCAATAACCGGAAAAGAGTTTGTTGAATCGATAGGAGGAAAATTACTTTTAATATCTCACCAATATAATACATCCGCCACTAATCTTTTACAAAAAATAGAATCAAGGAGAACTTTAACATGAATAGACTTATCGACCATGTCAAAAACAGAGCATTTGCTTATGAGAAAATATTATCAGACCACTCTTTTATTGCAAACATAAATGATTTATATTTAAGAATACATTCTACTTTATGTTGTAGAGGCAAGCTGTTACTTTGCGGAAACGGTGGGAGTGCAGCAGATTGTCAGCATATTGCCGGTGAATTTGTAGGGAGATTGACCCGAGAGAGAATCGCTTGGCCAGCACTTGCGCTTTGTTCTGATGTTGCCGTTATGACTTGTTTAGGTAATGACTACACATATGATAATGTTTTCAAGCGGCAGATCGAAGCTTATGGGAATGAAAAGGATTTATTATTAGCTTTAAGCACCAGCGGAAATTCAAATAATGTCTATATTGCAATACAAACTGCAAAAGCAAAGAATATACTAACATATTCAATTACCAACCAAATTGGGGGAACGATAGCTGCACTTTCTGATCACATTTTAAAAATACCATCAGAAAACACGCAAATAGTACAAGAAATAACCATGACCGTCTTCCATGTTATTTGTGAAATGTTAGAATGTGGTGAAGCGATATGAATAAATGTGTATTCCTTGATAGGGATGGCACTATCAATGTTGATAAAGGATATTTATATTTGCCCTCCGATCTTGAATTTATTTTGGGAGTACCTGAAGCATTAAAAATGATTAAAAATAAAGGATATATGTTGATTGTTGTTTCAAATCAATCAGGAATTAACAGAGGGAAATATACGGTCAACGATGTCGAGATTTTTCATAATGAAATGAACAAACAATTAATCGCACTTGGCAGTACAGTCATAGATGCTTTCTATATTTGCCCACACCTTAATCAAAACTGTGATTGTAGAAAACCATTACCGGGGATGATTATTAGCGCCACAAAAGATTATAATATTGATTTAGCTCTTTCATATATGATAGGAAATAAAGAAACTGATGTATTAGCTGGTCAAATTGCTGGCTTGAAAAAAAGTTACCGTGTTGATGCTAATCATAATCTATTATTTTATACCAAATTGATCTGTAAGTAGTATAATAAATTTTGTTTTTGCTTTCTTACTTAAGTTATAGAAACTTATCTTAAAACTACCCGAGCAAACCGCGAAAAAAGCTAATTTCACACTTTCGCCAAAGTGTGAATAATAATACCTTACAACAGTAAGACGTCGGCGGCGCTATTACGCTCTTTAAATAATGTTGCAGAAATACACAACCAGCAGCAACTCAAATAATCGGGAGGTATATCATGTGGAACATTTGTTTCAATCGAATTGAGAACAGTAATTGCTATCAGCTTCTTCTCCTTGCAGTTGCGCGACATTTCAAAAGACCGTACAATACAATCAAACTTAACTCATATTATCCGCAATACTTTGCACCAGACATCCAAACACTAAAAAATAGTATCGCTGAGCGCTATTACTTAGATTTTACTACAGCGTACAATCGTTTTTGCAGGATCGGTATTGAATTTTATCGCAGAGTTGGCGAATTAACAGCATTATTAAAAACAGAGCTAAATAATGCCCCGGTAGGTATTTTCGCCGATCCATTCGACTGCTATTGGACGACTATGTATCAAAAAGTGCACTACTCTCATGCAATGCTGATCACCGGAATTGACTCGGAAAATGAGCACTATCTTTGTCGCGATATATATTACCCGCAGCTTGGGGAAATACAACTCACTGGTGATGAGCTTTCGTCATTACAAAAATCGCTATTCACTTTTATAATCGGAGAACCTAAAACAATAACTATAGAACAAAAAATAGGATTTTTAAAAAATATGTTTGAAGCAATATCCGATTCTGAAATTGAAACAGAGCAATGCGCTATAAATAATTACTTCCTGCACAGATTTAGCATTCGTGATGAAATTGGTGATACAGCGGATATAAAATCATCAATACTCCTACTCAATTTGTTGTGGATTGCCGAGGATAAAGCGGCTTTTGCCTCAGCGTTGCTTGAACTAAACACCGTGTTGGGAAAAGGTGTTTTTGATTCTGCTGCCGAAATGGTATTATACAGTCGTGATTTGTTTGGTACGCTTCGCGCTGTTTTGTTGAAATCTGCCGTAGCTGATACAATTAATCCGCAGTCTACGTTAAAAATCATCAATGAAATATATGGAACTGACAGGTGCATCATCAATGAAATGCGAGAACTACTAAAAAATATGGAAGGGGCATCTTTATGATTTGTTCAAAATTTAGGAAAGTTGTAAATGTACATACTGAAAAGATAGCGATCAAATGCGAAGAGCAATCACTAACCTATATGCAATTGGACAAGAAGTCAGATACTATTGCGTCAAATTTGATTTCAATGGGGATCGTGGCAAACGATATAGTAGCTATTTGGATGGAACGCTCGATTGAATATGTTGCAACAATCCTCGGAATATTAAAAGCAGGTGCCGCATACTTACCGCTTGAGCTTTCACTACCCGAAAGCAGGATCCAGTATATAATTAATGATTGCAAGCCAAAATTCATCGCAATCTCGGATAAAACGGAACTTTTCACAGAAAATGTCGCAGTACTGAAATACGATTTAATTAGCAATGTGACCAAAACTCGCGCTAAAATTCTTGAATCAAAATCGAGCGATCTCTCGTATGTTATATACACATCGGGCTCATCAGGCGCGCCCAAAGGCGTGATGGTTGAGCAGCAGAGCTTATTCAGCCTGATCGATAATTCTCCGATAAAATCGACCGATAGTGATGTATGGACTCTTTTTCACTCGTTCAGCTTCGATTTTTCGGTGTGGGAAATCTTCGGAGCATTACTCACCGGGGCGACATTGGTTATTGTTAGCGATGAGTATCGCAAAAATCCTCGAAAATTTCTAAAGCTGCTTCAAGACGAGTGTGTAACGATTCTCAATCAGACCCCGTCGGCGTTCTATAGCTTGTTAAGTCAGTTTGATGATAAACCAGACAATTTAAGCCTCAGATACGTTGTGTTCGGCGGCGAGCAGCTTAACCCGGCGAGACTGAAAGATTGGGCTGAAAAACATAACGATGTTTCGCTTGTAAATATGTTCGGCATCACGGAGACGACTGTGCACGTCACCGTTAAAGCTTTAAACAATGAAGATTTGATTTCCGGTACAAGCAACATCGGGAAACCGTTGCCGCATATGACAATCAGATTGCTGGACAATGAGTTGCAACCGATAGCTGATAACGAAGTAGGTGAAATTTTCGTAGGCGGTGCGGGCGTTGCTCGCGGATATATTAATAATCCAAAGTTAACTGCTGACAGATTTATCACCGCTGCAAATGGTGAACGATTGTATCGCTCGGGCGATTTGGCAAGATATCTCTCGAACGGCGATTTGGAATATGTCGGGCGGCTTGATACGCAGGTTAAGCTACACGGGTACCGCATAGAGCTTGGCGAAATTGAGACCGTAATGAAGCGGAGCGGTCTTGTCGAAGAAGCCGTCGCTCTGCTGAAAAACTTAGAAAGCGGATTTCATATCTGCGCCTTCTACTCGACAGTTTTTGGGGAGGACACTGAAGAGCGTTTGCGCAAGCATATCGACAAAAACCTTCCGGAATATATGCGCCCGATGTATTACATAAAACTTGACAAATTCCCTGTTAATGAGAATGGCAAGATTGATCGCGCCGCACTGAACGTACTCGCCATTGGAAACACAGACAAGCATCCGGAACCACTCGAAAGCGACCCTCTGTCTGCGATAATTGCGCTAATAACTCGCGGGGGTATAATGACTACAGATGAAATCAACGCAGCTTCAGAATTTGACAGGATCGGCATAGATTCGATCAGCTTCATTACTATGGTCGTTGAATTAGAGGAACACTTCGGCATTGAGTTCGAAGATGACTATCTCAACTACGAAAAATTTGAGACAGTAGGCTCTTTTGCTGAATATGTTGCTGAGCGAATCCGAGAAACACAGATTATCGAATAAAAATAAAAGTGAGGTATTTACAGTGAAAAAAGTTTTACCAATAAATTATCCGCCGCTGACAACTTCGACAGGTTACGCAGACGCGCTTGCCATCCTTACCGCTTATGAAAAAGCGTCTGACTGGGTATACTCGCAATATATTCAGACATTTGCGATTCAAACAATGCCTGCAGATCCGACAAAGGAATATTGGCCGTTGACAGGATATACCGAGAGTTTCTTTTGCGATTTTGACTATCGCAGAATGGCTCACACGATAAATGACGGACTATTTTTTGACCGCGAAAAATGTCCATTTCTCAATGTTTTTGATATCCCTTTTGATATTATATCAATTTACGAAAATTCTTTCGTGTCATTCATAAAACACTGCATTGATCAGTCGATGTACATATACGCAATAGCGGACGTGTCCGTAATCAGCGCATATCCTAGTCATTCGACTCATCCGATGCTGATATACGGGTATGACGATGACGAGCAGACATTTCTCTTTGGGGATTTTTTGCAAAACAGTGTATACTCTTTTTCAAAATGTTCGTACACGGAAACGGAGCAAGCATTTCAAAATGCGAAACATACTGATTTTCCGCTCATTAAATCCTTAGCCGCCGTTCGTTTTGCAGAGAATGGAGCTTTCAAATTCGATATATTATCTGTCCGTGAGATGGTGCGCGACTATTTATATCCTAATCAGGAGTATGCTCAGCGTTTCTCGTCGTACACGAACAGTTATTTTGCCCCATTGAACTGGCGCGGTAATGTCTTCCTCGGCAAGGATCTGTATGTGTTTTTGGCGCAGTTTTTAGAAATCGAGCTTGCACTCGGAATGTACCCGACGGACTTGATTCCGTTCCACGCGCTTTACGATCACAAAGAAATGATGGTTAAGCGGATAGAGTATTTTCTGCAACACGGTTATCTCAATGAAAACAAACGCTCTTTGCTTAGTGATTATGATAAGATACGCGACGCTACGAGAAATATACGGAATCTCATTATTAAGTTCAATCAAAAACAGGATGCAAAGACTGTGGAGCAGATATATTCTTTGCTACGTCAAACCTCATCCGATGAGGAAAAAGCGCTGAAAGCTATATTTGACATAGAATAATCGTATTGATGAAAACAGATTTGTCAATAGATTACTTAATGTACCTTGCAGTAGGGGCTCAAAAATACAAAAGCGAACTCATACTCTCTGTTCTGTCGTATTTCCGCATTGAACCGAAACCGGTGGAAATCATCATACTGTCCGATGACATTACCGAAATTCAGCGTGTTTTTTCGGAGAGAGATAATATAATATACGAACAACTCTCAGAAGAAACCGTAGATGACTGGCTTAACGGTATGCTTTATTACCCTCGGTTAAAGATTAAAGCTATGGAATTTGCAATGTCCAAATATCAGGGAAATATTATATTTGTTGACTCAGATACGTTTTTTACTCAAAGCCCAAATGATTTATTCAGTGGAATAAATTGTGGCACATCACTTATGCATTCACGTTGTATGGATATGATTGACGAGCTTGCTCTTTTTGAGTACGAAGGCATTATTCCAGTACAATATCGAAGTGGTTATCAACTGTTTTGCGACATCAGAGCAAACGGTTCCTTGCTGTATGAGAATGAAAAATATGATATGAATATAACCGACCCACTTTACAATTCCGGCGTACTGGGAATACCTCGGGCGTTTGCAGGATGCTTTGATGAGGTTCTAAAATTATCCGATTTGATTTGCCGAAAATCCGGCTATTGGTGCGCCGAAGAAATGGCATTCTCAATTGTTTTTAACCGCTTAGGTGACATAGAGGTCTGCGACGAATCGGTTTATCACTATTACAATTCGAAAATCGGCAGGTTCATTTTATCTGAGCATTTAAATTATCTCCACGAAAGTGATATCGTGGAATACGCTGAACGGTTGAAAGAAGCTCACTTGAAAAAGTTTTGTGAGCTTGATGCCGATTTTGAACGTGTCCCGTATTTAATGCATTTTGTCAGCCAATACTTACCTAACACAGTCGCATTAATTGTTGATAAGGATTCATTTTCTGATGCATATACTGACATCAGATCGAATCAAATTCCCGTACGATTATTTAAAGAATATATTCATCAGTCTGCATTTCAGAATACGGTTATAAGAAATTACAGTTATTACAGGATGCTGTTGAAGACATACAAAAGGCTTACGGCGCAAAATATGACGAAAGGTCTCCGAATGCGATTCCTGGCAGATGAAAATTGAAATCGCACTGCCCAATGTGTGGTTTGAGTAAACAAGCGCCGCGGACGTTTTCGTCCGCGGCGCCCGCACATCTATCTCACTTCAACCTCGCACCCGGCAGCCGCCCTAAGCCGCCCGCCGCCGTATCCCCCGCGCGCGTATCGCAAGCTCCTCCGCGAGAAACCCCAACGCCCGGAACTCCTCGTCCAACTCGCCGAGCTCGCGCCGGAGCACATCCTCGTACTCGCGCTTCTTCGTCTCCAAGCCCTGTATCTTCACAGCCCAGCGCTCCATAATAGCGGCGCTCTGGCTGCCCGTTTGGATCAGATGATCCGCGCGCTCGGAGTATTCCTCGATCTCCCGCCTGACGGAACGGTAGAACGCCGCCGCCATCTTCTCCCGCTGTTTCGCGTCGTCCACGACATACATCGAGTTCGCGTCGAGCGGCGCGCGGTTCCGGCTTTCGTGCTGATTGTGCTCTTCCAAAAGCCGGATCATATCCTCGAAAATATCAAGCTTCGGCATATACTCGCGCGGGATGAAATACATCTTCCC
>JAISDH010000099.1 GCA_031264975.1 Bacteroidales bacterium | reverse complement strand
ACATATTCCAAAAAGTATGTCGAGCGGAGAATTTACAGAATGAAGGCATGAGCAGAATAAAAATTCGTCTACCTGTTCATTTGTTCACTTGTCTTCCGACGACTATCGCTTTGAAAAACACGGATAAAACAAATCCAATTATTCATTTAGATATTGCTATATCTGTTTCAATGAATTTATTTTTCAGATAGAATGCGTAAGGTAATAATATTTATGCTACCTTTGCACATTATTCGTTACAAACATGACGAAACAGTAATAACATTTTTATAGATTAATTTTATTAAAAAAATGAAACGATTATTTAAAGTATTTGTAGTATTATTTTTAGCTAACACATGTTTTGCGCAAACAGCAAATTTGGACAAACCTATTCCGATAGACCCTAAAGTGAAAGTTGGAAAACTGGAAAATGGATTAACCTATTATATTCGGAAGAATGCAAAACCGGAAAATAGAGTTGAATTACGTTTGGCTGTAAATGCCGGTTCTATCTTGGAAGATGAATCGCAAGTTGGATTGGCTCACTTTACAGAACACATGGCGTTTAATGGAAGTAAGAATTTTCCCAAAAATGAATTGGTGAAATACTTACAGTCAATTGGAATGACTTTTGGCGGAGACTTGAATGCCTATACAAGTTTTGATGAAACCGTGTACAGGTTAACCGTTCCTTTGGACAATCCGGAAAACTTCAATAATGGACTTTTGGTGCTTGCCGACTGGGCAAATGGATTATTGCTTGAAGGAAAAGAAATAGACGCAGAACGCAAAGTTATCATTGAAGAATGGCGTTTGGGTTTGGGCGCAGACGACCGTATGCGGAAGAAATGGTTTCCGGTTATATTTGCCAATTCACGTTATGCAGACCGCCTTCCTATTGGGACGCTTAAAAACTTGGAAACGTTCAAGTACGAAACGCTACGCAATTTTTATCGTGCTTGGTACAGACCTAATTTGCAAGCTATCATTGTAGTGGGTGATATTGACATTGACGCAACGGAAGCGAAAATTAAAGAATTGTTCGGACAGATGCAAAATCCGGAAAATGCTCCGGAAAGAATCATTTATCCTATTGGAGGAAACAAAGAACCTCTTGTTGTACAAACAACCGATAAGGAAGCAACTCATACCATTGTTTTGACGGCTCGAAAACATGAAAGGGGAGAAATGAACACATTGAACGACTTGCGTGATGCGTTTATTATGGATTTGTTTAATGCTATGCTAAACGAACGATACGAAGAATATAAACAGGACACGGCGTCTCCGTTTATTATGGCTGCTGGAGAATATGGCGATTTTGTAGGAAAGGTAGACGCTTTTATGAGTCAGGCTATAACAAAAGAAAACCGGATGAATGACGCTTTTTTAACTTTGCTGAGAGAAGAAGAACGGGTAAAACAGCATGGTTTTCTATCCTCTGAATTGGAAAGAGCAAAAGAAGAATATTTATCTATTTTGGAAAAACGTTCCAATGAAGTGTCAAAAACAAATTCTTCCAACTTTGCGTCTGAATATGTAGACCATTTCTTGTATCAAAAAGCAATTCCCGGCGCTAAAATAATGCATACGCAAGCAAAAAAACTGTTAGAAGACATTACCATTGAAGAAATTAATGCATTTGCAAAAAAAATCATCACTGATGAAAATATGGCGGTTGTCATTATGGGACCTGAAAAGGAAGGCGTTCATATTATGACGGAAGCGGAAGCAAAAGAGATTTTGGATAAGAAAGAATATAAAAATGTAACGCCGTATGTGGATAACTATAAAGAAGAACCTCTATTAGACAAGGAATTGCAGGGTGGAACTTTGGCTTCAAAACAAGTTTTATCTGATATTGACGCTACGGAATATACCTTGAAAAATGGAGTAAAAGTAGTGATAAAAGTTACCGACTTTAAAGATGATGAAATATTGATGAGAGCCGTGAGTCCGGGAGGAAGCAGTTTGGTATCTGATGATGATTTTCCAGCTGCCATGTTTGCAACTTCTGTTTTGGGTCGTTCCGGTTTAGGCGCTTTTGATAAAGTAGAATTGGATAAGAAATTGAAAGGAAAGTATGTTGGTATAACTCCAATCCTCAATGAAACATACGAAGGTTTTTCAGGGTCTTCCACGCCAAAAGATATTGAAACATTGATGCAGTTGATTTACTTATATTTTGACAATCCTCGTATTGATGAGAATATGTGCAATTTGTTTGTTTCCGAAATAAAAAATCAAGTAAAATTTCTGGCTTCAAATCCTCAGATTATTTTCTTTGATACATTATTAAAGACTGCTTATCAGAATGACATTAGAAAGACACAAATTCCTGATGAAAACTTTATGAATGCGGTTACTTATGAAAAAGTAAAGAAGGTTTACCTTGACCGTTTTGCTGATGCGAGCGACTTTGTTTTCACCTTTGTAGGAAACATCGACGAAAGTACGTTCCTTCCGCTAATGGAAAAATACTTGGGCAATCTTCCTTCCAAAGGACGTGTTGAATCTTATAAAAACGTTAACAAACCATTTCTTCCTGAAACTAAATCCATTTCTGTTGAAGCAGGTATGGAAGAACAGGGATTTTTGGCTATCTGTTTTGAAGAGAAAATGGATTGGAATGTAAAAAATGTCCTTTGCTTTGATATATTTAGCGGAGTAATGGATTTGTTTTTGATTGAAGAAATACGGGAAAAGATGGGGGGAACCTATTCACCGGAAATAGAAGTAACAACAGAAAAACTTCCGGAATCTATATTTTCCTGCACGTTCTACATATCCTGCAATCCCAAAAAAGCAAAAAAGATTAGCAGCGCTTGTTTTAAACTATTGAACCAATTGTTAACAAAAGGTTTTGATGACGACCATTTCTCAAAGGCTGTTCAACAAATAAAGAAATCAAGAGAAGTATCGGCAAAAGAAAATTCATACTGGAGAAGTTATATTGCCAGCAAATTATTCAATGGCGATGATTTAAAAGATAGAGAAACATACAATAGCTTGTTAGAAACTATCACAAAGGAAGAAGTTATCAATGCTGTAAGGACGATGTTTAATCCGAACCATTATCTTGAAGTTACTCTATACCCAGAGAAAAAGAGTAGCAAAAAATAAAAGAAATTGACTTAGTGAGAGCGAATAGAGTATCTCACTTCCTTTAATATTTTAATATCCGGAAGGTCGCCTTCCGGATATTATTTTTTTTATATCATCAACAAACAATGGGTTAGGGTTACAGTTTCACGCTTATTCTTTTCGACAAAGCAGGAAATGTTCTTTATCATGACAGATTTTTTTAGCATGGTATAACATTTGCTATATTATAAACGTTATCTTTGCACTTTAAATCTAAATATTATTATGGTGAATTCATATAAGAAAATTATTTTCATATTATTTGTTTTGTTTTCATTTTCAAGTATACATGCTGCTTATTTAAAGAATGTTCCACAGCAGATAACACAACCGGATGGAACCATTATCCATTGTTTTGCAAGTGGAGATGAATTTCATAATTGGTTGCATGATTCG
>JAISDH010000061.1 GCA_031264975.1 Bacteroidales bacterium | reverse complement strand
CCAGACTAATCAATAGGCTCTTCTCCTATAGTGGGACAGGTTTTCCTGCGCGATGACTTTGCAAAGTTATTCTTTTTTTTGCATTCATTCTTTTAATGGGCGACTAATCATTATTTTCGTCCTTGTACCTTTCTCCAATTACGCCCCGTTTAGGCTTAATAGAGAAAGGGAGGACGTTTTCGACACAGTGTGCTATTGATATAAGACTTACAGCCTTATACTATCGCTCTCGCACCTTTTGCTTGTCCCTTGTATCTTATTCCCCTTTCGCCCTTTCGTGCCTTCGCCCCTTTTCTTCGTGGCTTGCCTGCCTGTTGCTTGTTGCTTGCCTGCCTGTTGCCGTCTTCCCTTCGCCCTTTCGCCCCTTCGCCCTTTCGCCCTTCTCTTAGTCGCGTAGTTCTTTTCTTTGGTCGTATTTTGCGTCTTGCAGGATGCTGGCTTTGGCGCGAATGCCTATCTCGAAACTGCGATATGCGCCGAAAGGTATCCAATTGAAACTTATTATCCAACAATGTAAGTCGCGCTCTACGTGAAATTCTGTGGGGACTATTGTCTTCTGGGTGAAGTTATAGCCGGACTGAAAACGTAAATTCCACCTCGGAGTTAGACTGACACTGCCGTTTATATTTAATGAATGGTCGACTCTATGGGTGTATTTTGGAATAAGGGTGTCTGAAAATTGGTAATTACGATAATAGTTTGTATTGTCGTTCATATTATAGCCGAGTACGTAAGAAACGCTGATGTTCCAATCGTTGAAACCTGTTGTTGCTTTTCTTTCCTTTTCTTTGTCGTCTTTTTTGCGGAAGAGGTCTTTGTTTATGTTGTAACCAAAACTGAGGTCTCCTCTGGTGGAAGAAAGGCGAAATAATCGACCATGTTCCTTAATTTCAAATTTATGTTTTTTGTAGCCGTCGTCTCCAATAATATATGGGTCGAAGGTGAGACTGAAGGAGAGATTAATCTGTTTGAACAGCGTTGTTCTTCCGCTCAAATTGAGAGGATCCCAACGAAAAGAATCTGCCAGGAAGTCATAGCCTGACGAAATTGTTAAGTTTTCAAGCAGGACAACTTTCTTGAAAGTTTCGCCTTCTTTCTTTGAACGAACTTTCATTTCCAACTTATTGTTTATGGAGAAATTGACTTTACCGGAAGATTTATAGGCAGGAGCGGAATATAGTAACCCGTCTATATAGGAATATTGCACGTCTCTTCCCCGTATGGAATCATAATAGGAATCATAGAGTACCTTTTTGTTTATTCCGGGTCTGTAGGTGAAACCGATAGCCGGAATTAGCGTGTGACGGAAGGCATATACTTTTCCTTTTTTCATGATATACATTCCATACAGGGTGGTAGACAGATTGGAGGAGATTGATAAATCATGAGCGGGGTAAAATCTGAATACCGTATCTCTCTGAACATTTGTGTTTCTAATGGTATCATAGTCTCCCCAATACTGTTTTACGCCTTTGATTTGCCATGTTTCTCTAAGTTCTACCGAGTTTTGCCAATTAATATGTTTCAGAATTTTAATCGTGCTTCTTAGCGGAATGTAATGACTCATCCCTGAACGAAAATTGTCGAAAGCATGATTAAAATGTTTTATCAGCATGGAATCATACGTATTAATTGTGTTTTGTACATCAAGGGTATATTGCAGAGAGATATTTTCATACCATCGCAGCTTTCCAACCACCTGTTTTCGTCGGAGAGGATAAAATTGACTCACTCCGAAATTGATTTGAGGCAACCTCATATCCAAATTTCCCTGAATAAGGTTTTGAGACAGTTCGGCATTTACTCCGAGCGAATATTTGCCTTTAAACATGGTGCTGAAATTGACTACCGACATGGCTTGACTTTGCGTATAGTCATTAATACTTTTTCCTACGGTGTTTTTAGAAAAAGATTGGGTTTGAAAATTGATATTTGCGGAAAAGGAGTTGGTGGGGTGCGCCTTTCTGTCTTGTTGATGCTGCCAATAGATTTTAATATCGTGGGAAACGTTGTGTTGTTCTGTTGTTTTTTCTCCTATCGGGGTGAAGATATATTCCAGATTGTAATTACCATTGAATTTATAGCGTTTCACGTAGTTGGAAGATATTCTTGCGCCAAAAGCTCCCCGCATATAAATGGTTGCCAAAATTGTAAAGTCTACTTTCTCTTTTATCGCGAAATAATATCCGATTCCGTCAAGATAGGGACCGGTGTTTACGCTTTGTCCGAATTTGGGCAGGATGATTCCGTTGCGGTGTTTGTCGGAATGAGGAAAGAATCCAAGCGGAAACGGCACTAAGGGAATGCTCGCTACCCTAAGAAAAATGGGTCCCGTTACTATTTTATCATTGGGTATTACTTTTGCTTTTCCAAAACTGATTTCAAAGTGGGGCGATTCCAAATTACAGGTTGTGTACTTGCCTCTTCTGATGAAACTGCTGTTGTCGGGGTTCTTTTTTACAAGTTCGCCATGAAGATAGCTCTCTCCTTCCTGGGTGATAACATTATGTATCAATCCTTTTTTAGATTCAAAGTTGTAGGTCAATTCATGGCTCTTCACTTCATAGCTTCCCTGTTTGAAGACAGGTTGCCCGTGTAAGGTTCCGTTGGAATCGGCGTCTCCGGTTGCATAGAGTTCGTTTTTTGCAAAATTCACCTTCACATAATAAGAGGTCAGGTTTATATCTTCGTAATTCAGTACTACATTGTTGTAAAGGTGTACGGTGGAGCTGTCAAGTTCAAAAGCTACCGAATCTTCTGCCGTATAATCGATGACAGAAGTTATCGCGCTCGGCGAAATACGCCAAACATGCGCCGCTGTGTCATTAAAAATGGTTGTATCGTTGTTTAAAAGAAGAGTATCATTATATAAAGCGGTTGTATCACCATTCGGATTAAGAGTATCATTATATAAAGCGGTAGTATCGTCATTCGGATTAAGAGTATCATTATATAAAGCGTTCCTGTCATCATTCGGATTAAGGGTAAGGGTATCGATAGCCCTGTTTAGGGAATCGGCGTTTTGCATGGAAGAAGTATCAATCCGATTTGATGCAAATGGAATAATTGACGTATCTGTTTGCGTGTTTTGGGCTACAGATACCGACAAAGTGCAAATCATAAAAACGATTTGTGTAACGATTATTGTTTTTCTCCTAATGGTTTTCAATTTGTTGTGCAAATTTTATTTGCTGTTTTTTGTATGCTAATTTTGACTACTTTTGTACAGAAAAATGAATAGCAAAATTACGAAAAAATTTGGATATTGTTTTGTTGTTCTCTATATACGGATAAATTATGGTCAGCATGATAAAAATATAAAAAAATGAAAGTGTTATATGCAGCAACGATGTTATGTATTCATTTATTATTGACAGGGGGAAATTATACGAACTTGGACGGAGACGTCCCTGTTAAAATTGTGGTGATAGACGCCGGACATGGCGGACATGACCCGGGCGCTATTGGTATAACAGGCGTGAAAGAAAAAGACGTAGTCCTTACTATTGCGCTTAAGTTAGGCGCTTTGATAGAAAAGAATACAAATGTTAAGGTAATATATACCCGTAAGACGGACGTTTTTGTGGAGTTGCACAAGAGAGCGCAACTTGCAAATACAAATCATGCGGATATGTTTATTTCCATCCATTGCAATTCTGTTGAAAATAACAGTGTTGCTACCGGTTCGGAAACATACGTTATGGGGTTAAACAAAAGTCAGGAAAATCTTGCCATTGCTCAAAAAGAAAACTCGGCTATCCTGAGCGAGAAAAATTATGAAGATAATTACGGCGGCTTTGACCCAACTTCGCCGGAAGCTTATATTGTTTTTTCTTTGTATCAGAATGCTTATTTGAACCAGAGTATCAGTTTGGCGGCAGCTATTCAATCGGAATTTAAAACGGTTTGTAAATTGCAGGACAGGGGAGTTAAGCAGGGCGCTCTTTTGGTTTTGTGGCGTTCGGCAATGCCAAGCGTATTGATAGAGACCGGTTTTTTGAGTAATAAACAGGAAGAAGCTTATCTGGCTTCGGAAAAAGGACAGTCGGAACTGGCTCATGCCATCTATAATGGGTTTGCAAAAGTGGCGCAACTGTCGTCTCCAAAAGAAGATTTGACAAACGCAAATACGCAATCCAATAAAAACAATGCGTCTTCGGATGCCAAATCTTCAAAAGTGGTATATAAGGTACAGTTTTTATCTTCATCAAAAGAATTGAAAAAGACAGACCCTACATTCAAAAATATATCCGGCGTGGAAATAGAAAAAGCAGGAAAAATTTATAAATACATGACGGGAAACTGTGCAACACTTGAAGAAACCCAAAATGTATTGACAAGCGTAAAAAAGGCAGGGTTTTCAGACGCCTTTATTGTCGCTTATAAAAGCGGAACAAGAATTACATTACAGGAAGCAAAAGATATTGAAAGTAATAAATAGAAAAATGGATTTATGAAGAAAAATTTTTTTAAGTCGGTAGAAATCAAAATAGCCATATTTGCCCTGGCGGGACTTTTTTTGTTGGTTTGGGGCATTAATTTTTTAAGAGGGATTGATATATTCAAAAAACAGTATGCCTATCATGTCATATTTGAAAATACATCGGGATTATTACCCGCTCATGCAGTAACAATTAATGGAATGAGCGTTGGAACGATAGACAAAATCCAATTGATGCGTCATCTTTCCAACAAAGTGTTGGTAACAATGAATATCAATAAGGAAATAGAAATTCCGGTCAATTCTATTGTCAGAATTATTTCTCCAAGTCCCTTGAGTTCTCCGCAAATTGAAATTGTTTTCAGTAATGAAACAGATTATTTTTCTCAGGGAGACACTATTCAGGGAATGCTTACAGAAGGGCTATTGTCAGGACTTGGAGACGCTATGGAACCGCTGAAAAATATTATCATTTCATTAGATACATCCATTACCTTACTGAAACAAACGCTACAGTCGGGCGTTTTAACGGACGTGGAAGCTACGATGAAAAATCTTCATGCCACTACCGACAAGTTGGATAACCTTCTTGCGGCAAATACCGGCAAAATAAATACTGTTGTTTCCGATATACAAACATTTACAACAACATTGCAGAAAAATAACGACAAAATACACGGACTTGTCAATAATCTGCATACCGTTTCGGAATCATTGGCGGAAGCGGAACTGAAAAAAACAATCAACAATGCGGCAAACGCTATCGGTAAGTTAGACAGTTTGATTAACGGCGTAAATCAGGGCGAAGGTACCCTGGGACAGTTGATGGTTAATGACAGTTTATATATTAATTTGCAAAGTTCAATCGTTAGTCTGAATAATTTGCTGGTTGATATAAAAGAAAACCCTAAAAGGTATATCAACATCACTGTATTTGAAAAGAAAGAGAAACGTAAATAAAAATTGTACCCATATAATTAGTAACATATTAAATTAATAACATAATTAAATCAACCCAATGTATAAAAATCGTTTTATAGAACATCATGCAGGATTTAGACCTGCAGAAATTGAAAAAATGGTAAAAACAATCGGCAAGATTTCCATGTCGGACTTGGTGAGCGAAACAATTCCGCTTCCGATTAATAAAAATAACCCTATACAGGTAGACGAAGCAATGACGGAAGGAGAATATCTGAATCATATCCGTTCTATTGCTATCAAAAACAAGATATATCGGTCTTATATCGGAATGGGATTCTATAATACGTACACGCCTCCCGTTATTGTACGGAATGTGTTTGAAAATCCCGGCTGGTACACTTCCTACACGCCCTATCAGGCTGAAATATCGCAGGGTCGTTTGGAAGCATTGCTAAATTATCAAACAATGATTTCAGACATGACCGCGTTGCCGATAGCCAATTCTTCTTTGTTGGACGAAGCTACTGCGGCGGCTGAAGCCATGTTTATGTTTTACAATTCGCGCGACAGAGAAAAACAGAAAAACGGAGCAAAGACTTTTTTCGTTGATATCAATGTGTTTCCCCAAACGATTGACGTTATAAAAACACGTGCAACCGGTTTAGGAATCAATTTAATCATAGACGACTTTAATAAGTTTGTTTTTACGCCCGACGTTTTCGGCGCTATTGTTCAATATCCAAATCAATACGGAGAAGTGAACGATTATCGCGATTTTGTAGCGAAGGCAAAAGCAAACGGTAGCTTTATTGCTGCCGCGTGCGACATATTATCTCTGGCATTGTTGACGCCTCCGGGAGAATGGGGAGCGGACTGTGCCGTCGGTTCGGTGCAACGTTTTGGGTTGCCCATGGGTTTTGGTGGACCCACTGCCGGTTTCTTTGCCTGTAAAGAGGTTTTCAAAAGACAAATGCCGGGAAGAATTATCGGCATTACGGTAGACGCTCGTGGAAAAAGAGCTTTACGTATGGCTCTGCAAACACGCGAACAGCACATCAAACGGGAAAAAGCTACGTCTAACATTTGCACGGCTTCGGCTTTGATGGCTATCATGGCGGGGTTCTATGCCGTTTATTATGGTCCGGATACGATTCGCGAAGTAGCCGGTCGGGTTCATACAATGGCGGGAACAATAAGCGGGGAAATGCAAGCGTATGGCTATACGCAACATAACAGGGTCTTTTTTGATACTTTATTGATAAAATGCCCGGTTAAGACGGACGTTGTTCGTGCTGTCGCTTTAAAATATGAAATGAATTTCCGTTATATTTCAGACGAATATATTGGAATCAGTTTGGACGAAACAACAACGGTTCACGATGTAGACGAAATTATATGCGTTTTGGCTGAGGCTGTTGGTAAAACGTATATGCCAAAGAATAAGCCATTGGAATGCGCTTCCTGTATTGAGCCGACTTTGCAACGAACGTCCACTTTTTTAACGCATCCGGTCTTTAATACCTATTGGTGTGAAACAACGATGATGCGATACCTAAAATCGTTGGAGATAAAAGATTTGGCTTTAAACAGAGCCATGATACCGTTAGGCTCCTGTACCATGAAACTGAATGCGGCGGCAGAAATGTTGCCCTTAAGTTTTGCCCGTTTTCAGGCGATACATCCATTTGCGCCGGCTGACCAGACGGAAGGTTATTTGGAATTAATCAAAAGTTTGGAAACCGATTTGGCAACCATTAGCGGCATGGCGGGCGCTTCTTTGCAACCTCTTTCGGGCGCTTCGGGAGAATATGCAGGTTTGACGGTCATTAGCAATTATCATACTTTCAATAAAAACGACCAGCGTAAGGTTTGCCTGATTCCTTCTTCCGCACACGGTACAAATCCTGCATCTGCGGCAATGGCGGGACTGGATATTGTAACAATTAAGGCGACGGAAAACGGTGAAATCGACGTAGAAGATTTGAAACAGAAAGCTCAGCAGTATCAGGAGACCTTATCCTGTATGATGATTACATATCCTTCCACGCATGGTATCTTTGAAGAATCCATTTTGGAGATTATCGATATTATTCATCAAAATGGAGGTTTGGTCTATATGGACGGCGCAAATATGAATGCGCAGATTGGGTCAACTTCTCCGGGAGAGATGGGGGCGGATGTTTGTCATTTGAATTTGCACAAGACTTTTGCCATGCCTCACGGCGGCGGCGGACCCGGCGTAGGACCTATTGCGGTTCAAGAAAAATTATTGCCGTTTTTGCCCTCTCATCGTCTTGTAGAAACGGGAGGCAAGTATGGAAATCCTGTTTCGGGAACGCCTTACGGTTATCCGCTGTTGTTGCCGGTTACCTACGGATATATTAAGATGTTGGGCGATTACGGTCTAAGACAGTGTACGCACCTTGCCATTTTGAGCGCCAATTATATGATGACCCGCTTAAAAGACACTTATAAGATAGCGTATACAAATAAGAACGGCTGGGTGGCTCATGAGTTGATTTTGGATTGTAATTCTTTTTCACTGGCGGCTTCGGTAGGCGATATCGCGAAACGTTTGATGGATTATGGTTTCCATGCTCCAACGGTTGGTTTCCCCGACCATGGCACGTTGATGATTGAGCCAACAGAGAGTGAAAATATTGCAGAAATTGACCGCTTTTGCGACGCCTTGATTCAAATCAGGAAAGAAATTAAAGATATTGAAGACGGGATTGTGGACAAAGACAACAATGTTATCAAAAATGCGCCTCATACGATGGAAGAAGTTTGTTCGGACGAATGGAACAGACCTTATTCTCGACAAATGGCGGCATTCCCCATGGGAGAAACAGATAAATACTGGCCTACCGTTTCAAAAGTAGACGACGCTTACGGAGACAGAAATCTGGTTACTCGTGTGGAATAAATTATATTAAGAGAAATTTCGTTAGATATTTTTTTGGGCGCCCTTCTCGTTTAAGATTGATTCGGACAATTCTCAATCACAATAGCGGGAAGAGGCGCTTTTTTTATTTATC
>JAISDH010000021.1 GCA_031264975.1 Bacteroidales bacterium | reverse complement strand
TTATTGTCACCAACCTATATACGGCAATAATGTTCGAAATCATTTATTCTTTATATGGTTTGGAGACCATTGAAAGTAGTTGGTTGCAGCAACAAGCACACGAAATCATAAATAAGGAGTGCAAAAACTCGCAGCCGATAATCCGTAATGTTTTTTATATTAACTATTGTGCGTTGTATTTGATGATTGACCACCAAATACCTGAAGGATGTTGCAGCTTGCAATGTATTGATTTATTGAATATTAACAAAACACTGCAAATTAGCAAAAATATAATGCGTTTGTAATTAATTTATAGACTACGCCATGTATTGGCGTAGTCTTGGGTTATCTTTGCAGAAAAATAACAACAAAAACATTCAATTAACGCTATGAAATTAGGAGAAATTGTCAAAAAATATTCGTGGGAAGAAGTAGAGCCGATATTCTTACGCCTCTTCCCAAGACGGGGGAATCGCACCGGGTTTTACCGGAAAATGTTTGAAGAATTGCAACGCTCAACGCTTGTTGAAAGTGATGTTTTTATTAGCATCTCCCACAGCCATGACAGCTATGAAAGTTTTACTATTAAAGGATATATCCCGCCTTCAAAACGCAATATTCATATTGAAATTTTTCCATGGGAAGATTGGCCGGGGATGAATATAGATGAAGAAGTCACATGTAATTTTTCTTCGGAAGAAATTATTTGCTTTTGCTTGAGAGAAATGACAAGCTGCGGATATACAAAAGAAACGGTACAAGAATCACGCGATGAATATGAGATATGGCGTAAGAAAGATTGGGGAGCACAAGCTCGTGAAAAGTGGATAGAGAAGATAGAGAAGATAGAAGAGAGGGAGGCTGCTTGGCTGAATGCCGAAACGAAAGACACAGAGCCGGATGAAAGCAGCGAAAACGATGAAGAATCGTTTGACGAAGAGCTGCTTGACGAAGAACTACTTGATGAAGAATCGTCCGATGAAGAACCGCCTGAAGCTGTTTCGAATCAAGAGGATTCGAGACCATGGTACAGGAAATTTTGGGGAATCAGGCATTTTATCCACTTTTGGTACAAAGCAAGGCGGGAAATAAAATGGAGAAGGGATTATGTCAAATATGCTAATGAAAAATGGCTTAAAACCACTCGAAAAAGATGGCACAGCTTGCCCCCATTGTATTGGTTATCGAAGCATTTTTTTATTACGCAGGAATCTTTCAAATACTTTTTTGAAGCAATCAGAAGTAGATATACAGGTGTCTATGCACTTAATGACTATATGCAACCTGTGATTCTCAAAGCGCTGAAAGATTACCGTCAACATCTTGTATGGACGAAATTCTACGCAGATATACCAGAGTTGGCAAATGTGGAATCGTTACAGAAAACGCTGAATGAACTAATTTTTACATTTGAGAAATGGGGGTGTGATAGCAGTGGTGATAAAAATATTGATCCTGAGCGATTTAATAATGGATTTAGATTATTCGGAAAATTATTTCAATATCTTTAAAGTCAAATGAAAAATGAAATTATCAAAGTTAATTAAGCAACATGCATGGGCGGATATAGCGCCTGAGTTTGTAAAACAGTATCCGCAAAGAGCGCATCTTTTGGACACATACGGGAAGCTTTATGGCGTATGTCAGCACATGACGCCGGTGCGCACGGATATTTCCATATATATATATCCTATTCGCACAGAGGAAATGCATAACGATTGGAGGGGTGAGTATGATGGCTATCCCTATCGGTACCCTGAGGTTCCCGGGCGCCGCAAGCATTTGGACATTGATGAAGGTAGCTTGTCTTCCTCTCGAATGGGATTGATTACCTGGGAAGAGTGGCTGGGAATGGACATAACGCAAGAAGCATGGCAAACATTTTCTCCGGTAGAAATTATTTGCCATTGCTTGCGAACAATGACATCTTATGGCTACACTCAGGAAACTATACAGGATATTAAAGCCATGATAAAAGATGAAGCCGCATATTACTTCATCGATAAAGCGATAGCAGAGAAAACCGTCAATACGGATTTTTTGTCTCTGTCGCTTGAGTCGTCCGAAGTGCTGACTTCAGAGCAGACCGATTTTCGTCACGCTACGCTGTTTCACATCAAGAGATTTTTTAGGAAAACAACCTTAAAGTACTTGATCCGAAAATATATCAGGAGAAAATATATTTCATCTGCAGATATTTGGGGGTTACACACGCATCTGGCGCCTTTCATTATATGGTGCCTGACGAATTTTTTGAACTATAACCGTCATGGAACAATAGGCGGCATAATGCCTGATGAGGTTGGCACTGGCGCTGTAGAAGTATGGGATGATGTGCTGAAAGAAATGATTTTTTCCTTTGAGTTTTTGCTGCGTAAAAATGACAGGCGGTTCATCAAAAAGCACTTTGCGGCAAACAATTATACTGCCGAGTTGGAAGCGGAGGCCCGAAAACGTGTGCAGCAGGGGTTCGAGCTGTTTGGAATATACTACACAGATTTATGGGATTGAATAAGCAAGCATGAAAAAAATTATTTTCCCCATACGTTGTAGCCTTCTTTGGTTTGTCCGGCCGGTGTTCCGAGGGCATCCTGCACCGCCCCTTCGCCACGCTCCACCCCAAACCCAATATAGGCATTGGCGTATGCAGCTTTCCCTTGATCTTTCCCCGCCTTGTCTGTAGATAACGTAAATCCTTGTGTCATTATTCCCGTATTACTATTTTACAAAAATACGAAATTCTACATGCGCAGTAAAATAATTTACAAAATTTATAGACTATGCCATTTTTTGGCGTAGTTTCGCATTATCTTTATAGCAAATGCGAACTTTTTGGATATGCACTGTTGTTTTAACGGGTTTACACATTTTTTGCCAAAATCGTTGGCAGTGCAGCGATCATATACAGCGGCAGGTTGAGCAGGCGGAATGTCCTGCCGCTGATAGTTTTCACCTCGTCAATGCTGAATTTGCCCGTCCAAAACCGGATGCCGACGTGCTGAGCACTTTCGTTCATGAACTGATGCAGCGATTTCAAATGTGCATTATGTCCACTTTTTACTTCTATTGGAAAAATTGCGCCGTCGAAAATATACACGAAATCTGTTTCGGCACAACTTCCACGCGCTGCCCGCGCCCAAAAATTCAGCTTTTCGCCAACTTCAAACGACAACGCCTTGAGTTCCTGATAGGCTATTTGTTCCGCTGCCTTACCACGCCAAGCATCCATTAAATCGCTATTCACAAGGTATTCTTTCCGGATTTTTGCCGCATGATTTACCAAGCCTGCGTCAAGCCAAAAAAGTTTGGGAGCGCGTTTCAACTCCGATATCGCAGGCATTTTGACATTTGTAATGGGATATACCAAATCAAGCAACATTGCTTTTTGCAGCGTGCGAAATGCCTCGCCTGTTTCGCGTGCCTTATAGGGTGAACCGCCAAACCCGCCAAGCGTAATCGTTTCGCCCGAAAAAGTCCAGCCCTCGTCTAAAATATAATGAATTATCGTCGTCTGTATACGGTTTTCGGCATATTTTTCAACATCATTTTTGTATGCATTAATTAATTGGTTATATATGTTTTGTAATGAAACAATATCTTTATTTTCCGCATATTGAGCCACCACTTCGGGCATCCCACCGATAAGCGAAAAGGTAGTAAAAAGTTGCGACAATTCATTGTGAAACGCCATGGGTAGCGTTCCTTCGAGAATTGGCTCCACAAAACGACTTTCGCCTGTCGCCCGCAGAAATTCCGTAAACGAACAGGGATGCAATGCCCTGTATTCCACCCGTCCTACAGGCAATGAAATATGCTTGTCGAGCGCTGTTTCGAGTAGCGAACCAGCAGCAATGAGGTGAATTTCAGGAAGGTCCTCATAAAAATAACGCAAAAGCGAAACTGCGTGTGGCGAATTTTGTATTTCATCAATGAAAAGCAACGTTTTACCTTCTTTTTTCGGCGTATTGCAATAAAGAAACAGTGCCGGCAAAAGCTTCTTCACATCATCGAACGACTCAAAAATCCCTCTTGCCTCTTTGCGTTCCAAGTTTACCGACAAAAAATTGTCGAAATTCCTGGCAAAACGGTTTATTACCGTGGTCTTACCAACTTGACGTGCGCCGCGCAATACCAAAGGTTTTCTATATTTGTCATCAAGCCATCGCTTTAATTCTTTCTCAATATTTCTTTCAAACATACCCATGTAGATTATCAAGCCACAAAGATACAAAAATGTTTCAATGCATAGGTATATTTTGCCGATTTTTGTATCAATGCATAGGTAAATTTTATCAGTTTTTTGTTCAATGCAGGGGTATAGATATTTCTTTATGCTATGCCACGTTTTTGCACAGCCTTGCCATATCTTTGCAAAAAAAACATTATGTCAAATTTAAAGCACACAAAAACAGAAGCAAAAGGCGCTTCGGGGACAATGAAAACTATTTTCGAACTTGTCTATCATGATATTAGGATGGAATACGATGAAAATGGCACGATTATTCCGCCATCTTATCCCGAATTTGAAGTGACAAAGCTGAGTCTCGGCTTTTACACTTCTTTGGCAAAATCCGAGGCCGCCATGAAACGTTTCATTAAAGCCACTATGAAATGGGCCGATGAGAATAGAATGGGTTACTGCTACTACATTCACGAATATCTTTGTAATAGCAAGTGGGGGTTGAATACCTACAGTTGCCGCAGCTACCTGCCCAACGGCGATTTGTTCGACGCCAATCTGACGCCGGAAAGAGATTTAGATGATGAACCTGCAAGATTTCTGGGAAGAACACCCGAACAGACTCGATTTAAGGAAGGCGATATTGT
>JAISDH010000042.1 GCA_031264975.1 Bacteroidales bacterium | reverse complement strand
TAAATTCCAACGCCTGTACCGCATTAAACAACTCAATGGCTAACAATTTTTCGACATTGGCAACTATCTGATAACATTTAGTAGCTGCATTTGCCCCCATACTTACATGGTCTTCTTGACCTTGCGAAGAAATAATACTATCGGAAGAACAAGGCATTGTCAAAGACTTATTTTGATTGACAATAGATGCTGCCGTATATTGTGGAATCATAAAACCGGAATTTAATCCGGGTTGCGCTACCAAAAATGGAGGTAAATCTCTTTTTCCGTCAATGAGTTGGAAAACTCTTCGCTCAGAAATATTTCCTAATTCAGCCATCGCAATACTGAGGAAATCCATTGCAATGGCTAACGGTTGTCCATGAAAGTTTCCGGCAGAAATAATTAAATCCTCATCTGGAAAAATAGTTGGATTATCTGTTACCGAATTGATTTCCGTTTCCAATATGGCTTCTACATAAGCAATCGCATCTTTTGTCGCCCCGTGAACTTGGGGCATACAACGAAATGAATATGGGTCTTGAACATGCTTTTTAGGTTGTTGAGCTATTTCGGATTCTGCAAGGAATTGCAGGATGTTGTTCGCCGTATACACCTGTCCTGCATGAGGTCGAACAAGATGTACTATTTCCAAAAAAGGTTCTATGCGTCCATTGAAAGCCTCCAACGAAATAGCGCCTATCAAATCAGCAATGGTGGCTATTCTTTTCGATTTCAACAACAACCATACCCCGTAAGCCGACATGAATTGCGTTCCATTAAGTAATGCTAATCCTTCTTTGGATTTAAGCGCAATGGGAGACAGATTTAATTTTTCGTTGATTTCTTTTCCCGTGTACTGTTTTCCTGCGTGATAGACTTCTCCCAAGCCAATAAGAGGCAAGCAAAGATGCGCTAAAGGAGCTAAATCACCGGAAGCGCCCAAAGAACCTTGCTGATATACGACAGGATATACGTCATTGTTATATAAATCAATCAGTCGTTGTACCGTTGTAAGTTGAACTCCCGAATGTCCATACGACAAAGACTGTATTTTAAGTAGTAACATCAATTTTACAATCTCCAAAGGGACTTCTTCTCCCATTCCGCAAGCATGCGACATCATCAAATTTTCCTGTAATTTTCCGAGGTCTTTTTCTGAGATGGAAGTATTACATAAAGAACCAAAACCGGTATTTACGCCATAAATCGGTTCTTTTTGATTTCTAATTTTTTCGTCCAAATAGTTACGGCATTTTTCTATCTTATCTATCGCCGTAGGAGATAATTCCAGACGTTGTTCTTCTGTAATTATCTTATAAATAGATTGTAATGTAAGCTGACTGCTTAGTATTTGATATTTTTTCATTCAATAATATTTTTATTTTGACAATGTAGTTAATAATTCTTCATAGTTCAGTGTTATTTGCTGACCGGTTTGCATATTCTTCAACGTAAATTTTTGTAGTTCCATTTCATTTTCTCCCGCCAAAATGACATAAGGGATATTTTTAGCGTTAGCATATTTCATTTGTTTTTGCAATTTTAAATTATCGGGAAATAATTCAGCGCAAACATTATCAGCCCGTAACTGTTTCAATGCTTTCAGGCAATATATTTCTTCTTGCTTTCCGAAATTAATAAACAATGCACGTACGGTTTGTTCTGTAGTATCTATTTGATTTTTATTCAATTCACTCCAGATATCATAAATACGTTCAATGCCAAATGAAATTCCAACACCGGACATGTTTGACAATCCAAAAATTCCGGTCAGGTCGTCATAGCGCCCTCCTCCCGTAATACTTCCCGTTTCTATTTGTAATGATTTCACTTCAAATATTGTTCCTGTGTAATAATTTAATCCTCTTGCCAAGGTAAGGTCTAATTCAACTTTTGCATTAGGAACAAGACCTTCTTGCGAAATATAGTCAAAGACAGTTTCCAATTCTTCTATTCCTTTCAGACCCGTTTCCGATGATTGTAAAATATCCTTTAATTGTTTCAGTTTTTCAATATGGGTACCTTCCATAAGCAAGACAGGCTGTAATTGTTGAATAGAAGTTTCGGAAATATTTTTGGACAAAAGTTCTTCTTTTACCTTCTCCAAGCCTATTTTTTCCATTTTATCAATGGCGACGGTAATATCTGTAATTTTATTTTCACAACCAATAACATGAGCAATTCCGCTTAATATTTTCCGATTATTTATTTTAATACATACGTCCATATTTAATTTTGAAAATATGGTATCTATCATCATAATAAGTTCAGCTTCATTGAGCAGGGAGTTGCTTCCTATAACATCTGCATCGCATTGATAAAATTCTCGATAACGTCCTTTCTGAGGTCTGTCGGCTCTCCATACCGGTTGTATTTGATAACGTTTAAACGGAAGACTTATTTCCTGCTGATGTTGAACGACAAACCGTGCAAATGGAACCGTTAAATCATACCGTAATCCTTTTTCGCAAATAGCCACCGCCATTTGATTTACTGTTGAATTCAGAATATCTATGCCTTCCATGAAATTACCTGAATTTAGTACTTTAAATAACAAACGGTCTCCTTCATCTCCATATTTTCCAATCAAGGTAGAAAGATTTTCCATAGCCGGAGTTTCTATGGGAAGATAACCAAAATGCTCAAAAGTAGTACGTATAATATGAAATATGCGATTTCGACGAATCATTTCATACGGAAGAAAATCACGAGTTCCACGTGGATTACCTGTCTTTTGTTTATTCATGAATTTTTATTTTGTGCAAAGGTATCATTTTTTTCATAACCTCGTCTC
>JAISDH010000412.1 GCA_031264975.1 Bacteroidales bacterium | reverse complement strand
ACTTCTTTCATTGCAGTCAGAGTTCGGCGATGTTCAACTATTGCATTGTACAAATTAGTGTTATTCAACGCTTCTTTTGCAAAATCTGTATCCATCATTTTCTCTAAATCGTATATATGGCGAGTCATTCTATCTACTCGAATTTTATCCATTGGTTTCTGAAATTCCTCGTGCAATAAAAATGCTTTCTCCAAGAAAGTCCGTTGCGGGATGACAGTCGGAATAATACAATAATTATCGGCGAAATCGGCATCCGGAAAAGTATCGGCAATCAGTGAATGCATTTGAATGTTTTCGCTTGGCTCAATTAGCGAACGAGAGCCAATTTCAATCACAACCTTGTTCTGAATATAATCGGTGTTGAAAAGAGTATTGTATTTAATTTCAATCGTTTGAGGGTCTTTAGTTGTATCTTCGGTTTCGGAAACAAACAACGAATAACCGCTAATTCCATTTTCTTGCAATTTTTGATTTAACTCATTTTGCAACTTATCCTTGATATAAGAACAGGATGCACGGCGTAAATTGTTAATTTGCTTTCTTTTCAATTCTCCATCGAACCCAAAGAATCTGCGGTCGATAGCGATGTCAATGTCTTCCGAAAAACGCTCAATCAGATTCCACGCCTTACACAATGATGTACCGCCTTTGAAAACAATATGGTCTGCGCATTCACAAGAAAACAATGCTTGAAGTGTCATAGTTACCCACCAATCCTTTTCAATGGATTCAACCGGTAATCCCGTTGTTAATGCCACTTTGTCAAGTATCTCTATCTTTTCTTTTTCCGTTAATTCAATCCAGTTATTCATCTTTTATCGTTTTAAGCATAATATCGGCAATCCATTCAGGGGCAATGGTTGCATCGTAAATAATATTTTCTCTTTTTTCTTTGGAAAGTGCCTCTACAATTTTTTGTAATTCGGTCTCTGTAACCTTTCCTTTCCCAATTTCTTTAAGAGCAAAAGTTACAAGTGTAGTAATAATGCCTCTAAATGCTAAATGTTTGGCTATTGTCTTTTTGAATCGGACAGTAGCCTTTTTACCGACCTTGATAACTCTTGCTGCTCCATCGGTCAGGAAAACAACTTTCATTGGAACTTGTGTGGATAATCCTAATTTATTCAGAGCATAAACACCGGTTGGAATTAATCTTGCCTTTTCTCTTTTCGCGATAGCCTTAGCAATATCTTCGATTGATGGATAGACAATACCTATGCGTTTGCTAATTTTAGGATACAAATAAATACCATTTGAAAGGCGAACGATAAATTCATCTTTACAGAGTCGTGATAAGGCATGTCGTACCGCCATCCCTGTTCCGAAAGAGCGAAAATCATCTGCAAAAATAATTTTTCCTCTGTGCTTTTTTATTATTTCGCTTTTTACCTGATAATGTGTAGATTGCATACAAATATATCTATTATTTTTGGCACAAATATAGCATAAATATATGCCAAAACTGCGTCACAAAAGTACAGGATTTTTGTGACATAACAAAATTCAATCTCCGAAATTCGTTAGAAACGCAGCATTTTTAATCCGTTCCTCTTTTTCAAACGAGGCCAAGTAGTTTTCTGTCGTTTTCAAATTGGAATGTCCCAGACTCTCGGAAATATAGGAAATGTTTGCTCCTGAACGTTTCAATACGGTTGCATACGAATGTCGCGCTGTATAGGTGCTTACGCCTGAAATACCGAGTTTATCACCAATGATTTTCAGATGTTTGTTGATTCTGCGGGTAATATCCTGAACTCGTTTCTTTTGCTCCATCGGCGTGAGATAACCGTCAAGAAATGGGAAAACATAGTTGTCGGGACTTTTGTCGAGATTTCCCCACCGTTCGATAATCTGTTTCATTTCCGATGTAAGTAAAGCCTCTATCTCTTTCTTTTCACGAGAAGTATGTAAAGTTTTGGAACGATAAAAGTGTACCTCATCATTGTCTATATTGGAAAATTTGAGTTTTAGCATATCATTGACATTGATGCCGTTACATAGGTAAAGGAAAAACCACAGGTCTCGATAGTGTTCTGTTGCTTCCGTTCCATCTGAATAGCTTATTATCTGTTTAATTTGTTGCAAGTTAAGAACCATTTTCCGACCCTTGCCAATCGGAATTTCATATTTTCCTTTTCCAAATGGATATTGGTTCTCTTTTATTATTCCTGCCGTTTTAGCATCATTGAAGATTGCCCGCAAGCATCGCAAATAAATGGAAACGGTTGTATAACTTTTCCCTTCCTCAATCATCGCTTTTTCATACTTCTTAAGCCAATCAGCCGAAACAGCCTCAAATGAAATATTTGTACCGGCATAATTTTCCAAATGTTTATATGCACTTCGATTGGCAAGGGCATTGCCGATAGAACCTTCTTCCATCAGAGCATCTAATTTGGCTTTGAAAAGAATATTAACGGTATCGCCTACGCCCTTCCCCAAACGCAAATTCAAAGCGTCATATGAAAAATTGCCTTCTTCCACGAGCACTTTCACTACTGCCTCAACTTTCTCAAAGGAGTTTTTAATTTCGGAACGTGTTGAGATTAACCTTTTACTTTTTGTGTCGGGCAAGGCGGCCCATTCCTCCGGACTCAATTCTTTCCCTGTACTGTAATAACGCTGAACCCGCTTATAAATCACTTGAATTTTAACGGGAAACAGACCTGATTTCTTTTCTTTACGTGTATCTTGCACTGTAAGAATTGATACTCCGTCTTTATTATACTCAAACATAACGATTTGTATTGTGTATGTTCCAAAAAATGGGACATACAATTTGCATACAAAGTTAGCGATTATATCTAAATTAAACAATAGTGGATGTAAATGAAAAATGTCTATATTGCTATATAACAGCGAAATAAAAAATGGATACAAATTGAAGAAAATGAAAGAAAAGGCTATGTTTACGGCTTACAAGCAGAGGGTCGGCGGTTCGAATCCGTCAACGCCCACCTCAAAAACAAGGACTTACAGTAAAATGTGAGTTCTTGTTTCGTTTCTAACAGCCGACTATCTGAAACAGGTTTGTCGGCTCACCTGCAAACTCCTATGTTTAGACATAGAGCCTTGATAACCGGAAAGATGATTTGTCTAAAACTACGATAATATTTGCAGTGGATCTTGCGTACTCTAAAACAAAATGCTACCTTTGGTGCGACGAATCATAAAATATTACGGATATGAAAAAGAACCTGTTTTTAATGCTTGCCATCGCGCTGGGGTTGGGGCTGATGGCTTGCAACAATCAATCGGCAGAACCGATTGCGGAACCGGAAGTACCCGAAACGCCGGAAGCGCCGGAATGGAAATGTGATGAACCCTATTGTCAATACGAGAGTACCGGTACGGATTTGTGGCCCTCTCTTCGAACGGATACGGCTATCCGAAACAGGCTTGTCGGCAAATGGCAGCAAATCGCATGGAGCAGTTATGAAGAAGATGAAAAAATGCACTATGAGGAATCGGAAAATACGATTGAATTTACTTTGGACGGTGAATGGATTGGTGCAAAGCCCGCCACATTTGTAAAGGTCTATCATATTGATTCGGACTATTTGTATCGGACGGCAATTATTGAAGGACAGCCGTTGATAAATGGTGATGTATTTTGGTATGCGTATCAGTTCTCGGGCAGTGGAAATGAACTTGCCATCAGGCATTGCTGGGGAATTATCCCTTACGTAATGAATTATCCAGTAAATTTTATCTACAAACGCATGAATTGACAAAAGCCTTTTGACTATCATCAAAAGGCCTATTTATCTTATAAACTCTAAAATATTAAATGACATGAAAAAAATTATTTTGCTTTTAGCAGTAAGTTGCGGTATATCGTTGCATATACCCGCCCCGG
>JAISDH010000290.1 GCA_031264975.1 Bacteroidales bacterium | reverse complement strand
GTGTGTGTGTGTGTGTGTGTGTGTGTGTGTGTGTGTGTGTGTGTGTGTGTGTGTGTGTGTGTGTGTGTGTGTGTGTGTGTGTGTGTCTACTATTTACCGAGAAAAGCAAGTTTTCAGCGGAAAAGAAACTAACAAAAAAAGAAGCTACAAAATGCAGAGCACAAGGCATAGTAATCCCCTCCATCAAAAAAATCTGCGCAAAATACATCCGTCCTGCAGAAATACAGGACAATAAGTTTTTGCTATTATGTTTTATAGTCTATAAAACCATATACTTATATATTTAAAATCTCCAACTCAAATGAACATTAATTTCAGGTTGCAAATGTACACCTTTTTTCAACGATATATCGCATTCGTATAACTTTTTTTTCATTTATCTTCATTTTCCCCATCAGATTCTACATAATCCACTGTCATTGTGAACGAAAAACTTTATACTCATCATGTATTTTTTTTCTCCGCCCCCAAAAAAAACACCCAATTTGAGGTCGATTTCGGGCAATTTCGGGCTAAAAAATTTCGGGTGGGTAAGAGATTTGGCAGTAAAATCGCAGAAAATTGTACGAAGGGCGAGAAAATCGGTAACAATAATTAGTGATAAATTGAGAAAGGGAAGACGGCAACAGGCAGCAAGCAACAAGCAACAGGCAGGCAAATTGCGAGAAAAAAAGCGGCAGACGGAAAATGAGAATAATGATATGATTAATAGAGGCGTTGCAAGCAATGCTCTTTTGTCCGAATCAGGATTTACAGGATTAAAGGATGAACAGGATTAAAATTTATTCACTCGTCCACTGCTTTTCCTTTCGCCCCTTCGCGCCTTCGCCCTTCTTGGCTTGCCTGCCTGTTGCTTGCTGCTTGTTGCCTGCTGCCGAATTAACCGTTACGTTACCTTTTCTTTTTATTTTCCTATTCTTTATCGGGAACTATAACGACCAAAACTTTATCAATTCTTGCCGTGTCCATACAAAGGATTTCAAAACTAAAATTCTTCCATATAATGATTTCTCCTACATGAGGAATGTGTTCGGCTATGTCCAGGATAAGTCCGCTTAGCGTATTAAAGTCATATTCCTGGAACATATCTTCCATATCGAAATAAGATAAAAAATCATAAAACGAATATTGCCCGTCAACAATCCATGTTCCATCTTCTTGCGCAACAATGGTTTCTTCATCATCATTCGGTTGCGTCATTCTGCCAAGCAATGCCTCCATAATGTCTACAGACGTAATCATCCCCTGTAAAGCGCCAAATTCATCAATAACAAAACCATAGTATAGTTGAGTTTCTTTAAAATGCTGCAAAGCTTTGTAGGTGCTTGTTGTTTCAGGGAAAAAAACGGGACAACTGATTAAATCCTTTATATTAATCTCTCCTAAAGAAACGCAACCAAACAGGTCTTTTAAAGAAATAACCCCCATAAGATTATCCAAATGAGTATCTATCACCGGATAATACCCATGTAAATTTTCATAAACAACAGAGCGGATTGTTTCCAAATCATCATTGATATCAATACAGACTAATTCGCTCCGGTAAGTCATTACCGAAGCAACATCTCGGTCTCCTATATCAAAAACGCGTTCAATAATATCCTGTTCCACATCTTGAATTTCTCCTTCACTTGCACCTAATTTGACCGCTGCCAGGATTTCCTCTTCTGTGATTTTACTTTCTTCCGACGGCTTTATATTAAAAATACGTATAGCCAATCGAACAGAAAATTCCAATATCCATACAAAAGGATAGAAAAGATGAGAAAACAACTTTAAGAATCTGGAAAAACGACGTAATAATGTTTCAGGAAAAGACATTGCCAATCGTTTTGGAATGAGTTCCCCCAACACAATTGTAAAATAAGTTATCGTAAACACAACTACTGCCTTCGCAATTATTCCGGCATACTGCGCTACCTCCGGGAAAAAAACAACCAGCCAATCCCGTAAATAAACGCTAAGCGTATCTCCACTGTATACCCCCGTTAAAATCCCAATCAACGTAATTCCTACTTGAATCGCCGAAAGAAATCTATCAGGGTTGTCCATTAAAGACAATGCCCTATCTGCTCCACGTTTATTTGCTTTCAGCAAAAGGTTCATCCTAATTCTACGTGAAGAAATCAGGGATATTTCCGTCAATGATAATATCCCATTGAAAATGATTAATAAAAATATAATGAATATTTCCATTATAGTAATAGAAAAAGAGACATCCTCTTTTTCAAGATATTCTTATTTCTTTTTCAAAATAATTATGCATCTCCTTTACTCGTCCCGATATTGATAGGGATTCCTCGTGTCGGATCAAGATCGGAAATAGTCCCATGTATAGATTCAAATCTTTTAATATTCTCATCCAATGCCATTAACAATCGTTTTGCATGTTGGGGAGTGAGAATAAGCCGGGCTTTTACATTTCCTTTAGGAACCCCCGGCATTAAAGAAACAAAATCAAGAACAAATTCCGAATGAGAATGGGTAATTATTGCTAAATTAGAATAAATACCTTCCGCAATCTCGTCGCTAAGAGCGATATCAATTTTCTTTTCTTCTTCCATAATTTATCTATTTACGTTTATGTTTTGAAGCCATTAAGCTTTTATATTCATCCATTGAACCTACAACGATATTGTCAAATGCACGCAACCCTGTTCCACTTGGAATCAACTTACCGACAATTACATTTTCTTTCAAACCAAGTAATTTGTCTGTTTTAGCGCTGACAGAAGCTTCTGTCAATATTTTAGTTGTTTCCTGGAATGACGCCGCCGAAATCCAACTGCGCGTTTGCAAAGACGCTCTTGTTATTCCTTGCAATACTTGTTTTCCTGTTGCAGGGAATGCATCTCTTACCTCCAAACCTTTTTTGTCTTGACGTTTCAATGCTGAATTTTCATCGCGTACTTCACGAGCCGTTACAATTTGACCTTTTTGATATTTAAACGAATCTCCTTCTTCTACGATTACTTTTTTATCCCATATCATATCATTTTCTTCTTGGAAATCAATTTTATTTATCAATTCTCCTTCCAGAAAACGAGTATCGCCCGGGTCTTCTATTTCAACTTTTCTCATCATTTGGCGTACAATTACTTCAAAATGTTTGTCATTAATTTTTACGCCTTGCAAACGATATACTTCCTGTATTTCATTGACAATATATTCCTGAACTTGCATAGGACCCCGAATCGTCAAAATATCGGCAGGGGTTAACACTCCTTCCGAAAGAGGCGTTCCGGCTCGCACAAAGTCATTTTCCTGTGCTAAAATCTGTTTTGAAGTAGAAATCAAATATTTTTTCTCTTCACCTGTTTTAGAAGTGATGATAACCTCTCTGTTACCACGTTTCAACTTCTTGCTAAATGAAACAACGCCGTCTATTTCCGAAACAACTGCGGGGTCGGAAGGATTTCTTGCTTCAAATAATTCTGTTACTCGAGGCAAACCTCCCGTAATATCGCCTGTTTTTCCAAACGTTCTTGGTATTTTCACCAAAATATCGCCGGCTGTTATTATATCTCCGTCATTTACTTCCAAACGAGAACCTACCGGTATATCATATTCTTTAATGATGTTTTCCGATTCATCCAATATCTTGATAGACGGACTTTTTGTTTTCTGTCTGCTTTCAATAATCACTTTGGACGTCATACCTGTTTGTTCGTCGGTTTCCGTACGATAGGTAATTGCATCTATAATATCTACAAAGAGAACCTTTCCTGTAGCTTCGGATATAATCAAGGCATTGAATGCTTCCCAATCCGCGATTAGTTCTCCTTTTTCTACCATATCTCCGGATTTCTTATACAAAAACGACCCGTACGGTATATTTGCCGTTGCCAAAGTGAGACCTGTCGACTTATCAATAATGTGCATTTCTGCCGAACGTCCAATGACCCGTTCACATTGAATTGTCGTTTTTTTGTCTGATTTATCTTCTTTTATAACTGAAACAGAACGTAATTCATCAATACCTAAAAGTCCGGAAATTTTCGCTTTAATATTTGTTTGCACGCTTAAATTGCCGGCAACCCCTCCAACGTGGAAAGTACGAAGCGTAAGCTGAGTACCGGGTTCTCCGATAGATTGAGCAGCAATAACTCCAACAGCTTCTCCAATTTGAACCATTTTGGATGTTGCCAAATTACGACCATAACATTTTGCACAAACGCCACGCTTGGATTCGCAGGTAAGAATAGAACGAATTTCCAACTCTTCAATTCCCGAATTTTCTATTTTTCGGCTAATATCTTCATTAAGTTCATCTCCTGCTTTTACGATGAGTTCGTTTGTTTCAGGATGATACACGTCGTGAACGGTTGTTCTTCCGAGCACTCTATCATACAACGATTCTACTACTTCGTCGTCTTTCTTTAAAGCCGTAACTATCAAGCCGCGCAAAGTTCCACAATCATCTTCCGTAATAATAACGTCATGTGCGACGTCAACCAAACGACGGGTTAAATATCCGGCGTCGGCTGTTTTCAGCGCCGTATCTGCTAAACCTTTACGCGCTCCGTGTGTAGAAATAAAATATTCCAATACAGATAAACCTTCTTTAAAATTAGAGAGAATCGGATTTTCTATAATTTCACCTCCAACACTTCCCGCTTTCATGGGTTTTGCCATCAATCCACGCATACCGGATAACTGACGAATCTGTTCTTGAGAACCACGCGCTCCAGAATCCAACATCATATAAACAGGATTGAATCCTTGACGATCCTGCGATAATTTATTTAACAGGATACGACTTAATTTTGCATTGGTATGCGTCCATATATCAATTACCTGGTTATAACGTTCCGTTCCTGTAATCAAACCTCCACGATAGTGCATCAAGACTTCGTCTACCTGCTCGTTGGCTTCTTTTATTAATCCGCTTTTTTCTTCCGGAATAATAACGTCCCCCAAATTAAAAGATAAACCTCCTTCAAATGCCATTTGATAGCCCAAGTCCTTTATATCGTCAAGGAATTTGGCAGTTTTAGCCGTACCTGTTTTTTTCAATATGTCATTGATAATATTACGCAATGATTTTTTCGTCAATACTTCGTCAATGTAACCATATTCTTCAGGAACAACTCTATTGAACAATACCCTGCCTACAGTCGTTTCAATCAAGACCAATTTGCCGTCGCCTTTTAGATTTACTTTACATTTGATAATGGCATTGGTATGAATTTTTTTATCCGAATGAGCGATAATAACTTCTTCAGGAGAATAAAATATCATATTTTCGCCCTTCACTTTCATGGTTTCCGTCGATTTCAATGCCTTCGTTATATAGTACAATCCGAGTACCATATCTTGCGAAGGAACGGTGACAGGAGCGCCATTTGCAGGATTTAAAATATTATGAGAAGCAAGCATCAACATTTGCGCTTCTATAATAGCAGCATTTCCAAGCGGAACGTGAACCGCCATTTGGTCTCCGTCAAAATCCGCATTGAACGCCGTACAGGTTAATGGATGTAAACGAATTGCTTTTCCTTCAACAAGTTTCGGTTGAAATGCCTGTATACCTAAACGGTGCAATGTAGGTGCGCGGTTTAATAATACGGGATGACCTTTTAAAATATTTTCCAAAATATCCCAAACGATAGGGTCTTTTCTATCTACAATTTTCTTTGCAGATTTTACCGTTTTTACAACGCCCCGTTCTAACATTTTACGAATAATAAACGGTTTGAACAATTCAGAAGCCATTTCTTTGGGAAGCCCACATTCGTTTAACCGTAATTCAGGACCTACTACAATTACCGAACGTCCCGAATAGTCAACACGTTTTCCTAACAGATTCTGACGAAAACGTCCCGCTTTTCCTTTTAAACTGTCGGATAAAGATTTTAACGGTCTGGATTCGGATTTGAATGCGTTTGTTTTTTTGGAATTATCAAACAAAGAATCTACGGCTTCCTGTAACATACGTTTTTCATTTCGCATGATTACATCGGGCGCTTTTATGTCCATTAATCGTTTCAAACGATTATTACGAACAATTACTCTACGATACAATTCATTCAAATCGGAAGTAGCAAAACGACCGCCATCTAAAGGTACCAACGGACGTAATTCAGGAGGAATAACCGGAATAACTCTTACAATCATCCATTCCGGTCTGTTTTCAATCCGTTTTTTACTGTCTCTAAAGGCTTCAAATACATGCAAACGCTTTAGAATATCCTGTTTGCGCTGTTGTGAAGTTTCATTATTTGCTTTATCTCTAAGCTCGTATGATTCTTTATCTATATCTATTCGTACAATAAGTTCTTGTACAGCTTCTGCGCCCATTTTTGCGATGAACTTAGCAGGGTCGCTGTCTTCTAACTGCGCATTTTCTTTGGGTAATTTATCTACTATTTCAAAATATTCTTCTTCGGCAAGCATGTCCAATTTTTTTATTCCCAATTCTTCTGCTGCTCCGGGCTGAATAACTACAAATTTTTCAAAATAGATGATTGTTTCCAACACTTTGGAAGGTAACCCAACAAATGCGCCTAAACGATTCGGCAATGATTTAAAAAACCAAATATGCGCCACCGGAATAACCAACTGTATATGTCCCATTCGTTCTCTACGAACTTTCCGTTCCGTTACTTCGACGCCGCAATGGTCGCAAATTACTCCTTTATATCGAATTCGTTTATATTTTCCACAATGACATTCCCAATCCTTTACAGGTCCAAAAATACGTTCACAAAACAGCCCATCTCGTTCTGCTTTATATGTTCGATAATTAATAGTTTCAGGCTTTGTTACTTCTCCTCTTGAACGTTCCAATATTGATTCCGGAGAAGCCAAACTTATTGTGATTCTTGTAAAATCTTTTCTCAAATTATTATCTTTTCTGAAAGCCATGATTTATTTATATGTATATATCAAAGATTAAATTATTTTGGAAATAGCTTAATCAAAAGTTATTTCTAATGCTAAACTACGTAATTCATTTACTAACACGTTAAAAGATTCAGGTAATCCTGAAGGCGGAGGGATTTCTCCCTTAACGATTGTTTCATACGTTTTTGCTCTACCCACAACATCATCCGATTTAACGGTCAATATTTCCTGAAGAATATTTGCGGCTCCGAAAGCTTCTAAAGCCCAAACTTCCATTTCTCCAAAACGCTGTCCTCCAAATTGAGCTTTTCCGCCCAAGGGTTGTTGTGTTATAAGAGAATATGGTCCGATAGAACGTGCGTGCATTTTATCGTCTACCATGTGATGAAGTTTCAACATATAGATGTAGCCGACTGTTACAGGCTGTTCAAATCGTTCTCCTGTTCCTCCGTCATAAAGATATACGCTTCCATTTTCCGGCAAAGAGGCTTCCTTTAAATAAGAATTTACTTCTTCAATACTCGCGCCTTCAAAAATAGGCGTCGCAAATTTTAATCCCAATCGTTTTCCTGCCCAACCTAATATGGTTTCATAAATCTGTCCAATATTCATACGGGAAGGCACGCCTAACGGATTCAAAACAATATCAACAGGCGTTCCGTCTTTCATAAACGGCATATCTTCTTCACGCACAATCTTTGCGACAATCCCCTTGTTTCCATGACGACCCGCCATTTTATCTCCTACTTTCAGTTTGCGTTTATTGGCTACATACACTTTTGCCATTTGAACAATACCGGCAGGAAGTTCGTCTCCAATCGTAATCATGAATTTTTTACGCGTTGTAATCGCTGTCAATTCCCGTAATTTCTCATTATAATTGCGAACAACCTCTGCCACCATTTTGTTTACTACCGCGTCAAGCGTCCAGTTTGAAAGATTTACCGTATGATAATCAATTCCCATTAGCGCTTTTTGGGTAAATTTAGGACCACGAGAAATGACAAGATTTTTTGCATTATCCATTACTCCGTGAGAAATTCTACCGTCCAATATCTTGTAAAGTTTTCCTACAAGTTTTTCTTTTAGTTTGTCGGATTCTTTCTCAAAAGCAGCGTCAACATCTTTCACTGTTTCCTTTTCTTTTATTTTCCCTTTTCGCGTGGGTTTAATCATTCTTGAAAACAAACAGTTATTCAATACGATTCCTTCTGTTGAAGGAGGCGCTTTCAAAGAGGCGTCTTTTACGTCGCCGGCTTTATCTCCAAAAATGGCACGCAATAATTTTTCTTCGGGCGTTGGATAAGATTCTCCCTTTGGCGTTATTTTTCCTATTAAAATATCTCCTTCTTTTACATGAGCGCCGACTCTGATTAATCCGGTTGCGTCCAAATTTTTTGTTGCATCCGTACTGACGTTTGGAATATCATTTGTCAGTTCTTCTGCTCCACGTTTTGTATCGCGAACTTCCAATGTATATTCATCCACATGAATAGACGTAAACCAGTCTTCTTTAACGACCTTTTCCGAAATTACAATTGCATCTTCAAAATTATATCCTTTCCAAGGCATGAAAGCAACTCTCAAATTACGACCTAACGCCAATTCGCCGTTACAGGTAGCATATCCTTCTGTAAGAATTTGTCCTTTTGAAACGCGTTGTCCTTTTCGTACCAACGGATGAATATTTACGGACGTATTTTGATTTGTTTTTTGATGTCTGATTAAATAATAGGTTTTCAGGTTCGGTCCGAAATTAACCAACTCTTCTTTTTCAGAACGGTCATATTTCACTCGGATTTGTTCAGCGTCGACATAATCAATAATCCCGTCACTCTCTGCATAAATTTGAGAACGAGAACTCTTTGCTACAGTTCCTTCTATACCAGTTCCTACAATTGGAGCTTCCGGTCGTAACAAAGGAACGGCTTGTCTCATCATGTTTGAACCCATTAAAGCACGATTGGCGTCGTCGTGTTCCAAAAATGGAATTAAGGATGCGGCAATAGAAGCAATCTGATTGGGAGCTACGTCCAAAGCGTCTACTTCTTCAGGGTCGACAATAGGATAATCAGCTTCTTTTCGAGCTTTTATTTTATCCATTTTCAATTCTCCTGTTTTTGGGTCGAAAGGCGTTGTTGCCTGGGCAATCATAAGGTTTTCTTCTTCTTCTGCCCCCATGTACAAAAATGGTTCATTAAGAAGTACTTTACCGTTTTTCACTTTTCGATAAGGCGTTTCAATAAAACCTAAATGATTAATTTTCGCGTACACGCATAATGAAGATATTAATCCGATATTTGGACCTTCCGGCGTTTCAATTGTACATAAACGTCCATAATGCGTATAGTGAACGTCCCTCACTTCAAATCCTGCTCTATCTCTTGATAAACCTCCCTGTCCCAAAGCCGAAATTCTTCGTTTATGAGTAACCTCTGCCAATGGATTTGTTTGGTCCATGAACTGAGAAAGTTGATTGGTTCCAAAGAAGGAATTAATTACAGAGGTCAAAGTTTTTGCGTTAATTAAATCAATCGGAGTAAAAAGTTCATTATCTCTAACATTCATTCTATCCCGAATTGTCCGAGCCATACGCATTAACCCCGTGCTAAATTGGTTTGAAAGTTGTTCGCCTACTGTTCTTACCCTACGATTACTCAAATGGTCAATATCATCAACCTCTGCTTTTGAATTGATTAACTCAATCAAATGCTTGATAATTGAAATGATATCTTCTTTAGTAAGTACGCGGGTGTCGGTAGGAATAGTCAGGTTTAACTTTTTATTAATCCGATAACGACCTACTTCCCCTAAATCATAACGTTTGTCTGAGAAAAACAATTTATCCAAAGCCACGCGAGCTGTTTCCTCATCAGGAGGAGCCGCGCTTCTCAATTGAAAATAAATATATTCAATGGCTTGTTTTTCCGAATTAGCAGGGTCTTTCTGCAATGTATTAAAAATGATGGAATAATCTATAGCAGATTCTTCTTCTTTATGTATCAAAATCGTTTTTATTCCATTACTTACAATCAGATTAATACATTTTTCATCAAGTACCTGTTCCCTGTCGATTAATACTTCCATACGGGGAATTGTTACTACTTCGCCGGTTTCTTCGTCTACAAAGTCTTCATTCCATGTTCTGATAACGCGAGCCGCCAATTTAGCGCCTAAGAGTCTTTTTAAATTTGTTTTTGTGGCTTTTACTTCATTAGCCATATCAAATATTTCAAGAATATCTTTATCGGTTTCATATCCGATAGCGCGCAACAATGTCGTAACAGGCAATTTCTTTTTCCTGTCTATATACGCATACATGACATTGGAAATGTCGGTAGTAAATTCAATCCATGAGCCTTTAAACGGAATAATTCTCGCCGAATACAGCTGAGTACCGTTTGTATGATAGGAGGTTCCAAAAAATACGCCCGGAGACCGGTGTAATTGAGAAACTACAACCCGTTCTGCTCCATTGATAATGAATGTTCCTTTGGGGGTCATATAAGGCAAAACTCCCAAATATACTTCCTGTATAATGGTTTCAAAATCTTCATGGTCAACATCCGTACAATATAGTCGAAGTTTTGCTTTTAAGGGGACGCTATACGTCAAACCTCTCAAAATACACTCTTCGATTGTATAACGGGGAGCGTCAATGAAATAATCTAAAAACTCCAATACAAAGCTGTTACGAGTATCCGTAATGGGAAAATGTTCCTTGAATACTTGAAACAAACCTTCCTTATAGCGTAGTTCCGGATTTGTATCTACGCTAAAAAATTCTTTAAACGATTGTAATTGAATATCCAAAAAATCAGGATAATCCGTATGAGCCACAGAGGCAAAACTAATTCGTTCTGTATTATTAACCAAAGCTTTATTTAGTTTTAAAAATGTTTACGAAAAGAAAATTAAAGAACATTATTATCTTAGTAAGAAAAACACATAAAGTCATCCAAAAAGTTTTTTTGAACAATCATTACTCACAATATACAAATGTCATTTATACTTAGAGATACTTTTTGGACTCCTTTATGTGAAAAATTAGTTTAGTTTTAATTATTATTTTATTTCAACACTAGCTCCGATATCTTCCAATGATTTTTTAAGAGCATCCGCTTCGTCTTTAGTGATTCCTTCTTTCAAAGGTTTGGGAGCGGTATCAACCAATTCTTTTGCTTCTTTTAAGCCAAGACTGGTCAATTCTTTTACCAATTTTACCACTGCCAATTTTTGAGCGCCTGCCTCTTTCAAAATCACATCAAAAGATGTTTTTTCTTCTACTACTGCGTCAACTGCTGTTGGGGCTGCTACCGCTACTGCCGCTGCTGCCGGTTCAATACCATATTCATCTTTTAATATCTGAGCTAATTCATTAACTTCTTTAACTGTTAAGTTAACTAATTGTTCTGCAAATGATTTCAAATCTGCCATGTTTTATTTTAATTTAAATTGTTTTTTACTTTTTTTACTTTGATTAATTACTTTTTTTCCGAAAGTGTCTTCACGACGCCCGCCAATTTTGAACCGCCGGATTGTAGCGCAGATATAACATTGCGCGCCGGTGATTGCAATAATCCGATAAGGTCTCCGAGAAGTTCTTCTTTCGATTTAATTCCACATAGAAAATCCAACTGGTCTCCAAGATAGACACACTCTTCTACATACGCAACCTTGACCGCAGGAATTGCATTCCTGCCGCGAAAATCTTTGATAATTCGTGCGGGAAGATTTCCAATCTCCGCAACCATTATCGCCGACGTTCCGTGCAATGCCGGATACATTTCAGAGTAATCTGTTTTTGACTGTTCCATTGCTCTTTTCAAGAAGGTGTTTTTTACCATTTTAATTTTTACACCTCTTTTAAAACAAATTCTGCGCAGTTCATTACTTTTTGCTACAGTCAATCCTGATATATCAGCTACATAAATCGTGTTAGACGCAGAGAGAATCTCTGCTACTTTATCAATAATCTGAATTTTATCTTCTTTCTTCATGATATAACCTGTTTATGATGTTACTGATTTCGTATCTACCTGTACTCCCGGACTCATGGTGCTGGATAAATAAACACTTTTGATATAAGTGCCTTTAGCCGCAGTAGGTTTCAATTTAATGATAGTCTGTAATACTTCTTTAGCATTTTCAAGTATTGCTTCATTAGAGAAGGATACTTTTGCTATTGAGGTATGAATGATACCATATTTATCAACCTTGAAGTCAATCTTACCGGATTTAACTTCCTGCACTGCTTTTCCAATATCCATGGTAACCGTTCCCGTTTTTGGGTTCGGCATCAGTCCTCTTGGTCCTAAGATTTTACCTAAAGCGCCAATCTTGGGCATTACGCTCGGCATAGTAATAATTACGTCAACATCGGTCCAACCGTTTTTAATTTGTTGAATGTAATCGTCCAAGCCTACATGTTCTGCGCCTGCCGCTTTTGCTTCCTCTTCTTTGTCAGGAGTTACCAATGCTAATATACGTACCGTTTTTCCAGTTCCGTGCGGTAATGTTACAACTCCCCTTACCATTTGATTTGCTTTACGGGGGTCAACGCCCAAACGAACGTCAATATCCATAGATGCATCAAATTTGGTATAGGTGATATTCTTAACAACCTGAATTGCTTCGGACAAAGCATAAACTTGACTTAAATCGTGTTTTGCTTCTACCTCTTTGCGTTTCTTTGATATTTTTACCATCTTTACTTTTTCTTTAAACGATTATTAGTTTTCAAATGGATTAGTACCGCCTTTTACACTAACGCCCATACTTCGCGCCGTTCCTGCTACCATACTCATTGCCGATTCCACCGTGAAACAATTCAAGTCCGTCATTTTGCCTTCTGCAATTGTACGGATTTGGTCCCATGTAATGGTTGCAACTTTGTTTCGGTTAGGTTCTTTCGAGCCCTTTTGAAGTTTTGTTACCTCCATAAGCTGAACGGCTACAGGAGGAGTTTTTACGATAAAGTCAAATGATTTATCGCGATAAACAGTAATAATTACCGGTATCACTTTTCCCATTTGGTCTTGTGTTCGGGCATTAAACTGTTTACAAAACTCCATAATATTCACTCCCTTAGACCCCAATGCGGGACCAACGGGAGGAGATGGGTTCGCAGCGCCTCCTTTGATTTGTAATTTAATAAGTCCTGCTACTTCTTTTGCCATTTTTTACCTTTTTATTATCTTTAATTTAATTTCTTTTATCCTTCAACATTTTTCAAGACTCTTTTTCTACTTGCGAAAAATTTAACTCTAAAGGAGTCTTGCGACCAAAAATTTTCACCGTAACTTTCAGTTTCTTCTTTTCATGATTTATTTCCTCAATAATTCCTGTAAAGCTGTTGAAAGGACCGTCAATAACAATGATTGATTCTCCTATCATAAATGAACCTACTACTTCTTCCTCTTTCTCTATCAATTCATCCATTTTCCCGAGTAAGCGCATTATTTCATTTGGTCTCAACGGCGCGGGTTCTCCACTACTTCCAAGAAAACCAAGTACTCCCGGCGTTTGACGAAGTAAATGCTTCACTTCTGCTAAAGAAATATCCGCCTCTACAAACAAATATCCCGGATAAAAAATTTTCTCTTTTATTATTTTCTTCCCGTTCCGTATTTGAAACACTTTTTCAATAGGAATCAGTAATTGCGAAACATGCTCCTTTAGACCAAGAGATACCGCTTCAGTTTCAATGTGAAGTTTTATCTTGTTTTCCTGACCCCTAATGGTTCGTAACACATACCAATGTAAATTGCCTGTTTCACTCATACTTTCAAATCAAAATATTATTAATCATTATATAAATAAACCCTATCCCATTTAAGTTTACAGGGTAAACTCAAGGAAGCAAGATAAGATTGTTTATTCCCTAAAATATACATACAACTATGCACCGTATAAAAATCCTAATAAACCTTTCCACACAAACGACCCAAATTGAATGTGTTGAACGCCAAACATAAAATCCATTACGAAAACAATTAATGCTATGACCAATGAAGCGATTGAAACAACAACCGCATTGTTTTGTAATTCCGCCCAAGTAGGCCAGGTTACCTTGTGAATCAACTCATCATAGGATTCACGTGCATATCTTACTACTTTTTTCATTTGTATATATCGTATTTTTTATTTGTTTATTATT
>JAISDH010000281.1 GCA_031264975.1 Bacteroidales bacterium | reverse complement strand
CAAGGCAATAGTCCGTCTATTGCATATTATGGAGGAATTGCGGCAGAAATGTCCGTGGGATAAAAAACAGACAATAGAAAGTCTGCGTTATCTGACAATAGAAGAGACTTACGAATTGTCGGATGCGATATTGGAACAAGATTCGGAAGAAATAAAAAAAGAACTCGGAGATATTTTATTGCACATTGTGTTTTATTCGCAAATAGCCAAAGAGAAAGGTGATTTTGACTTTGAAGATGTAGCAAACGGTATTTGTGAAAAACTGATACTGCGTCATCCCCATGTCTTTGGAGAAGTAAAAGTGAACGACGCAGAAGACGTAAAAACAAATTGGGAGAAAATTAAACTATCCGAAGGGAGAAAATCTGTTCTGGGAGGCGTTCCCCAATCGTTACCTGCCATGGTGAAGGCTTTTAGAATACAGGAGAAAGTACATGGAGTTCATTTCGATTGGGAAAATTCATCTCAAGTTTTGGCAAAGGTAAAAGAAGAAATTGATGAATTTGAAGATGAAACCAAACAACAGAATCACGCAAAAATGGAAGAAGAGTTTGGTGATATTCTTTTTTCGCTTGTAAACTACGCGCGTTTTCATGATATCAATCCCGAAGACGCATTGGAAAAGACAAATCGTAAATTTATGGAACGATTTCAAAGAATGGAATGCCTGATTACCAAAGATAAAAAATCACTCTCCGATATGAACTTGGCGGAAATGGATAAATACTGGGAAGAGGCAAAAGAACAATTGAAAAATAATAGTGAAATATCCTGAAAAAAAATTGTACTTTTGCAAAATGGAAATAAAAGGAATAAAATGGCTACAAATGTGGACAAAATTACAAAGCATAGGTTAACATCTTCAAAAATTTCTACCATAATCAGTATTTCTTTAGTACTGTATATCATAGGATTATTGGGCGTTATATTGATTAATGCCAATCAAATATCTGAAAAGGTACGGGAAAATATTGGTTTTGAAATCATGCTTACATCTGATATTGGCGATGGAGAATTATCTGATTTGCAAAAAAAATTAGGGATGCTCCCATACGTTAAATCTATGCGCTATATCTCTAAAGAAGAAGCAACATCGGAAACAATAAATATACTCGGACATGATTTTAGGGAAGTAGTAGGAAATATTATTCCTCCGTCCATACAGTTAAAAATAAATCCTGCCTACACTTCTTTAGACAGTTTACAGAAGATAGAAAAATCCTTGTATCTAACGCCTTACATTACGGATGTAAACTATCAAAAAAATTACGTAAGCAATATCAATGAAAACTTATATAAGATAAGTATGGTTTTACTTATTATTAGCGGGATACTGTTAATTACATCAATAGCTTTGATTAGTAACACGATTCGATTAGCGATATATTCCAAACGATTTATCATTAGAAGTATGCTATTGGTTGGAGCCAAAAGACGAACAATTTACTATCCTTTTATCTCCACCGGATTGGTACAGGGATTATGGGGGGCAATCATTGCAATTATCCTTATTATCGGAACATTGTACATCGCCTATACGAATCCCATACTTTCTCAGATTATCGATTTCACGCAACCTTTGTGGTATTTATACATATTCGGATTCATACTTCTTACAGGTATTATTATCACATGGATTTCTACCTTTTTTTCAGTTCACAAGTATATCAAAATAAAATTAGATAAATTATATTTTTAGTAAAATGGCAAAAAGTACAGCAAAAAAGAAAAAGACTATTGCAAATAAACATCAGGTTATTTGGGCGCCGGGAATGCCTTTTGGCAAATTGAACTATATCCTTTTATTAGTGGCGATTATTGTATTAGCGATTGGATACATTCTTCTTTCAGGGGGAGGAAGTGATGACCCTGCTATTTTTAGCGACGCAATTTTCGATACAAGGCGTTTAACCATTGCTCCCATTACGCTTATGGCGGGAATAATTATTGGGTTGCTTTCCATATTAGTTAAAACAAAACCGGCAGAGCAGGATAAAACAACGTCTCAAAAATAATCAATGACCATTATCGAAGCGATTATCCTTGGAATTATACAAGGACTGACGGAGTTTTTGCCCGTAAGCAGCAGTGGACATATCATTATAGGGAGTGAACTGTTGGGTTTATCGGGCGAAGAGAATTTAAGTTTTGCCATTGTCGTTCATGCCGCTACGGTGATGAGTACCATTGTTGTTCTATGGAGTGAAATATGGGATTTACTTCGTGGTCTTTTCAAATTTCAATGGAATGAGCAGACGCAATATGTGGCAAAAATAGCATTATCCATGATTCCGGTTCTCATTATCGGACTTTTTTTCAAGGATTATGTAGAACAAATATTTGGAAGCGGACTGCTCATTGTAGGTTGTTGTTTGTTGGTAACGGCAGTCTTATTAATTTTTGCAACCATAGCAAAACCAAAGAAGATAAAGGATATTACATGGTTAGATTCCTTTATCATCGGGATAGCTCAAGCCATTGCCGTATTGCCGGGACTTTCCCGTTCGGGTTCAACGATTGCAACGGGAATTTTACTTGGAAATAAAAAAGAAAGCGTTGCAAAGTTTTCTTTTCTAATGGTCTTGGTTCCCATACTTGGGGAAGCGGTATTGAGTATGAAAGATTTTTCAACGGCAGGAAGTGGTGCGATACTTTCTCCTTCTGTATTACTGTCAGGATTTTTAGCGGCTTTTATTACAGGAGCTATCGCCTGTAAATGGATGATTTCCGTCATAAAGAAAGGAAAGCTAACTTATTTTGCCATTTATTGCGCATTGATAGGTACAATCGCGATTCTCTACACGATTTTTTAATTGGTGGAAGAGTGGACAGGTGAACAAGTGGGCGAGTAGACGAGTGAAAAAGACAGCATCAGCCTGAAGGCTGAAATCAATAGCACAGTGCAACGCGCTCAATTATCTGAATCAGGATTTGCAGGATTCACAGGATAAGATAAATAAAATGAATCAGCATTTAGAAATGTCTCTGAAGAGACATCCGCTGGGCGTGGCGTTATCTACGGGATGTGGAGACGCTAATTTATATGGTATGCAATGTACAAAACCAGCCCGCACACAGTAATAATCTATTTACTAATAACCGTCACAGAACCATTCTTTACGAGCGGTTTTATATCGGAAGAATAATAACGCGCATAAACCACCCAATAGTAAACGCCATCCGATACCTGTTTTCCCCA
>JAISDH010000279.1 GCA_031264975.1 Bacteroidales bacterium | reverse complement strand
CTCTTCGCTCTTTCAACCGTTCACCTTCAAAAAAGGAGTCAACGCCGTAACGGCTTCTCTGATAGAAGAAACGTTATCAAAGGTTAGCGTTAGTTTTTCTTTATTTTCGCGCATATATCCTTTTGTGGCGTTGCGTTTCAGGATGGAGAGAATGTGAGAAAACTGCGGACTTTGATAATATGCCGATTGTGAATCCGGAAGGAAATACCCGATTAACTTTCCCTGTTTCAAAGCTATTTTTTCAAATCCTATGTTTTTGGCGATTTGTCGCAGGAGTATTGTTTTTATCAGTTCTTCCGTCTGTTGTGGGACTTCCCCGAAACGGTCTATCAATTTCTGTCTAAAGGTATCGAGTTCGTCTTCTTTGGAAAGGCTGTTCAGCTCTTTGTATAGAGAATATCGTTCTTCGCTGCTGCCAATATAAAAATCGGGAATAAGTATCTCCATATCGGTTTCTATGACGCAATCTTTTATAAAATCAACGTTTTCTCTGGCAGCTCTCTTTGCTGTCGTACTGTCGTTTTTATGCAATTCGTCGATGGCTTCTTTCAGTATCTTTTGATACATTTCGTAACCAATATCCGTAATAAACCCGCTTTGTTCAGCGCCTAACAAATTTCCGGCTCCCCGTATATCCAAATCGCGCATGGCAATATTAAAACCGCTACCGATGTCCGAAAATTCTTCAATAGCGCGCAACCGTTTTCGGGCGGTATCCGAAATAATATCCAAAGGGGGAGTGAGAAGGTAACAAAACGCCTTTTTATTCTTGCGCCCCACCCGTCCGCGTAACTGATGCAACTCGCTCAAGCCATAATTTTGCGCGTCATTGATGATAATCGTATTTGCATTGGGAATGTCCAACCCCGATTCGATAATGGTCGTGGAAACCAAAACGTCATAAGCGCCGTCAATAAAATCCAACATTATCCGCTCTAAAACGTCGCCGTCCATGTGTCCATGAGCAGTAGCAATGCGCTGTTCGGGGAACTGTTGCTGTATCATACCGGCAATTTCGCCAATATTTTGTATCCGGTTATGAACGACAAACACCTGTCCGCCGCGAAAAATTTCGTACTCAATAGCCGACTTGATTAACTTTTCCGAAAAAGGATGCACTTCCGTCTGAATGGGATAGCGATTTAAGGGAGGCGTTTGCATAATGGAAATATCACGCGCCCCCATGAGCGAAAACTGCAACGTTCGCGGAATAGGCGTGGCGGTCAAAATAATCGTATCGACGTTGATTTTCAAAGAACGTAGCTTTTCCTTCGCTCCCACGCCGAATTTCTGTTCTTCATCCACTACCAGCAAACCCAAGTCCTTAAACGCAACGTCTTTTCCCAGCAAACGATGCGTTCCAATGATAATATCTATTTTCCCCTCTTTGAGATTTTGTAAAGTAATCCTTTGTCCGCTTTTTGATTTAAACCGATTGATATAATCCACCTTGCAGGGAAAATCTGCCAACCGGTCTCTGAAAGTATTGTAATGTTGCAGCGCCAGAATGGTGGTAGGAACTAAAACGGCAACCTGTTTGTTGTCGCAAATAGCTTTAAAGGCGGCGCGAATGGCTATTTCCGTTTTCCCAAAACCAACGTCTCCACAAATTAACCTGTCCATGGGGAAATCTGCTTCCATATCGTTTTTAACGTCCCGCGTTGCTTTGATTTGGTCGGGCGTATCTTCGTAGATAAAGGACGCTTCCAGTTCTGTTTGCATATAATTGTCGGTAGAGAAGGAAAACCCTTTTGTCATTCGGCGTTCGGCGTACAATTTTGCCAAATCTATAACCAATTCCTTTACCTTGCTTTTGGTTTTTTCCTTGATTTTACTCCATGCGTTACTTCCCAAACGATTTAAAGGGGGCGTTCCGCCGTCTTTCCCCGAATACTTGGCAATACGATGAAGCGAGTGAATGCTAATATAAAGAATATCATTTCCCTTATAGATGATTTTTATTACCTCCTGCTGCTTTCCGTTGATTTCAATCTTTTCCAAACCGGCATATTGCCCAATTCCATGGTCGATATGCGTTACATAATCGCCCGGTTTTAGATTGTAAATATCTTTAAGCATGATTGAGTCGCTCTTCTTATATTTATCGTCAACCTTATAACGATGGTATCTGTTAAATACCTGATGGTCGGTATAGAAAGCCATTTTTTGTTCCCTGTCAATAAACCCTTCGTGCAAGGCGTATGAAACGTATAACACCATTTCTTTTTCCAGCTTTTTACGATAGTCTTTGTCAAAGTCGGCATATTTTTCCTGCGTCGATAGAACGTCCCGCACAATATTACGCACACGAATAGATTGATTTTCATTCAATGAACTGAAAATATTTACTATTCCCTGCTCATAATGGCGCAACCATTCGTCGATAAGCAAATCAAACTGTTTATTGAACGGCATTTGGGGCTGGGTATGAAAGGCAATACTGTCTTCCGTTTCCAAACAGGCATTTGTCCCAAACTCTACGGTAGAAAACGGCAGGATAGACTTTTTAAATTGTTTATCATCAATACACAAATCAGGGATTAACATTTTATCTTCTACCGTTTCGCTGATTGCAGTATATTTCTTTTGAATCTGTTCAACATTCCACGCAATGTCTTCAAACCATAAAACGGTATTGTCGGGCAAGGTATCAAACAGATTTACCTTGGCAATATTGTTCTCCTTCGATTGCAAATCAGGAATAATGGTAATCTTTTCCAACTTACTCCTCGACAACTGCGTATCTATTTCAAACGTTCGCAACGAAGCCACCTCGTTTCCGGCAAACGCAATCCTGTAGGGATATTCATTCGCATACGAAAAAACGTCAACAATGCCGCCGCGTATGGAAAACTGTCCGGGTTGAAAAACAAAATCCGTATATTCAAAATTATTCATGGATAAATATTCCCAAACCGCGTCCGGCGATAATTTTTCTTTTAGCGATATTGTATAAGTATCTTTTTCGAGGGTTTCCTGTTTGATTATTTTCTGCATCAACGCTTCCGGATAGGTAACAACCAACAGGCGTTCATTTTGTTTTATCCGCTGCAAGACTTTGGTACGAAGTAAAACGTCGAAATTATTCACTCTTTTCGTTTCCTGCGCCAACAGGTTTGATTCCGGAAAAAACATGGATAGTCTTTGCGAAAAGTCGGCGTTTTCTTCCTGAAAAATTTGTTCAAGGTCGCTGTAAAAAAAGGCGGCAGACTCTTTGTCGGACAATACAAACATGTGCAATTGTTCCGTCAATGACGCGCAGGCGGCGGCAAACAAAGACCGGGAACTTCCGTTTAACCCGTTGATTTTTATTCTTGTTTTTTCCGAAGCAAGTTGTTCGGCTAATGTCTGCGTCTTTTGCGACTGTATAAATGATGCTAAAATCTTTTCTATATCCATGTCTGTAGTAACGAAAATACGTTCATCTTATTGATGATGATTCAATATAATGACAAATTTTGATGAATCTAAAAACGGGGTGAAACGCATACATTGCGCCGCCTGTTCAACGGATGAATCGTTCAGGTCTACCTGAATGGCATGTTTAAAAACGTTCCATATCAATTCCGTACAGAAAAACGCCGTAGAATCGGAAGCGTCAAACCGATTATCAAACCGGATTTGTTTTGACAAATAATAATAAGCCTGTTCAGCCATTTTTCTTTTCATACTGTCATTTTCGTACCTGTACCGCGCAACAATCACCGAATGCGGCTGACTTCCTCTGATAAATACGTTCAAAGGGTCTTTTTGCATTCCGTCAACAGCAGCCAGCGTATTGGAAACGGTATGAATAACAGACAACCCGCCCAAACTGTCCCCGACAATAATACCGCAATGCGAAACGGGATATTTTTCATGAGCATACCGAACAATGGCGTCGCTAATCAATCCAAACCCATGACGGAGAATAATATCCCCCTCCTGCAACAGTTGTTTCTCCTGCAAAGTCAAAGTATAATTGCTGTTTTGTTCTTCCCTGTCGCTTTTCTGTCGATAAATAAACAGTAGAGAAATTCCTGTCATGAGTAGTAATCCTGTGATAAAAAGGAATATTCTTTTTTTCATTTAAAAAAATAGGTTGCCTGGCATTACTGCCAAACAACCTAAACTAACCATATATTTTATAAAACAACCTTATATTTCATTATTTGTTAACGGTATTTTCTTCTCCATCGGAGGGAACTGTTTCCGAGACTTCCGCCGGCGGCATACGATTCTCTTCTCCGTTGTTATCATTCATAAAAGAACGCCCCCCTTCTTTTCCCTGGTTGACCAGCCATTCTTTTTTTACTTTTTTGAGCTGTATGACTTGTCCTTTGGTATTTTCACCGTATTGTATGAGACAGGAACAAATGGCTACAGTATCTCCCGTTATGTCGCATTCTATTTTACTGATTTTTACCGGCGTTCTTTTTGTCGAATCTCCCGAAGAAGAAGTATCCTGCAGTAAGTCTTTGTTATCAGATAACAATTCATAATAAGAGCGATGTTCCGGCATTACATACTTTTGTATTTCTACAAATTCGGATTTGTAAAAATGAGTAAAATATTTTTCAACCACAGGTTCCGGTCTGCTTTCTTTACAAGCCCAAAAACCGATAACAAAAAGAATGCCGCTTGCTATTAATGTTACTTTTCTCATGAGTTATAATATTTTGTTTACTGTTGGAATTACATTACTCGATATCTGTTGTCTTTTATTTTATACATTTTGCGCAATGTCCGCGTTCCTCCGCTTGCAACACGGTTTTGATACATCATTTGGTTTTGTTGAATCACCATACTGCTATTGTTATTGTTTGTCAGGTTAGCGTCAAGAGCGGGAACGTCAACTTTATTGATTTTGATAGCATAAACGCCCATATCTCCTTTTAATACTTCTATTTCTTTCGCAGAGGGTTGAGCAAATATTTTTCCAATCAATCCCGGTTCCGGTCCGTAATATCCAAAATTTCTATCGGAGAAAGAGACTGTTATTGTATTTGCCGCTGTATTATGATTTGTTGCGATGGTAGCCAGATTTTCCTTTTTAGCCAATGACTGTTTAAAAATTTCTTCCAGTTTCACCGCCTTTTTCTCTTGCTTTACAATTGCTTCTATTTGCGTTTTCACCTGTTCATGTTCCAATGTTCTGTAACCTTCCGGATAAATATCCTTCAAGACAACGACTACATACATATTTTCCAGTGAAAAGACTTCAGAGACGTTTCCTTTTTTGGTAGTTTCATTAAAAATCCAACGCACAATTTCCCGTCCGCCCTCCGGAATACCCGGTAAGGTATAGCTCATTTTCATGATTCTGTCATTGGTTCGCTTATTGAGGTTTTTTGCCACGACAGCGTCGACAAATTTTTGATAGGTATCTGTTCCATTTACAAAATTATTGGCAGCGTTTTCCGCATTATGCACAGTTTCTTCCGAAGCGGCAATTTGTTTTTTTCCAATGGCTACTCTAATTTTTTTACTCATCGGAGTTAGTTCATTTATTTTGAAAATAAACGTATGCGTAGGCAATTCGTACTTTATAACAGAACCCGGTATTGATTTATATAATGTATCAAAGAGAAAATGCCCGTCTTCAATCCACAGGCTGGCTTGTTCCGGATTTTCCGGAACAGGTTCATCGGAATATTGTTTCGCCAGCGAATAAAAATCAAATCCTACCATTGCCATCATATAAGCCGTATCTACTATTTTGGCGGATTCTTCTTTCTTTCGCTGATTATTTTGCGTTCCCTGATTCGTGATTAAGATATAATTAATATTGACGGAATCCGGTCGTATTTGCGCGGACAACAGTTTGGCAAATTTCCAATAATCTCCATCTATATACGGTTCCACAAAAGTACCCACCGGAGCGTCAAACAAAGCCGTATCGATACCCGGTTCCAGGATACCGCGTTTTACGTATGCGCTGTCATAACGGGAATCTATCAAACGATTAACAAAATAATCAGGTCTGTCTGTTTCTTTAAACTCTTCATACATTTGAAATACTTCGTCTTCGATTTCTTTCAGGTCTGTTTCCGTAGGTTCTATATCAAAAATCACATACTCTACATCCCGATACTCTTCTTCCTGTTTGAAGCGATATTTATTTTCATTATAACACTTTTCCAATTCTTTTTCCGTAACGGTTATTTTATCATCGTCGGGCAATACGGTGGTATAGGGAAGTTGCACCACTTCCAATTCCGCCTTTAGAGCTGATTCTTCGCTTAGTTTTTGCGCAAAAACTTTGGGTAAATAATAAGCTTTCGACAACAAATTGAGATATTTATTATTGATTGCTTCTTTTTCTACGTATGATTCAATCTGTAAATAATTTGTTACGTACATTGAATCCATCGACCCTAAATTGTCAAGAAAATATTGAGCCAATTGCCTGCTGTAACCTGTATCGGTTGAAAAAAATTGACGCGCATACTGATGAGGATTAGGTCCGGCAACCAAATCCAGTAATTCATCATCGGTAACCGTAATTCCCAAATAATCTACCTGCTTTGCAAAAATGAGAGAATCTACCAACTCATCATAAATCTGCGTTCCCAAACGAAAATCTTCTTCAGGAGATAAACTACTAACTCCGTTATTTCTTTTTTGTATTTCCCTGTAATGGTCATATTTGTTCATGTACGTAGTATATGAGATATCATCGCTACCTACACTTATAAATTCATCATATATCTTATTACTCCCCCTGCTATTGGCAAAATCACCTAAAATAAATGCTAATAATGCAAGAGCTACAAAGACCAATAAAATGGTGGAATGCTTTCTAATAGTTCCTATTGCTGCCATAAATGCGACTAAATTTTTTTGTTTTGTATAACTTGAATAAACAGTTTGCAAAGGTAGGAAAAATATCAATATGGAGGGCATTAATATTTAAGTTTTTTGTCTATTGCGCAAAATTATTTATTAACGAACTGATATTGTTGCAGAAAAATAATGACAGAAAACAAACAAACATATCAATTATTTTTCTACTTTTGCAGAAATAAATAAACGAATTAATATTATGGATAACATATTAATTATAGGATGTGCAGGACAAATAGGTTCTGAATTAACGGTAGAATTGCGGAAAATATATGGAGACTCCCACGTAATAGCCTCAGACATACGTCAACCGGGCGAAGAAATAACGGAAGGAGGTCCTTTTGAATTAGTAAATGTATTGGAAACGCAAAAAATAGCAGGAATCGTCAAGAAATATGGCGTTACGCAGATATATCATCTTGCAGCGATATTATCCGGCAATGCGGAAAAAAATCCGCTTCCTTCCTGGGATATTAACATGAAAGGATTGTTGGATATTTTGGAAATGATGAGAGAATTAAAGGTACGCCAATTGTTTTGGCCAAGTTCCATTGCGGTTTTTGGACCTTCCACTCCACAGAAAAATACGCCGCAACAATGTATTATGGACCCCAATACAGTATACGGCATCAGCAAATTGGCAGGAGAACGCTGGTTGGCTTATTATAAAAAGAGATATGGTATAGATACGCGTAGCGTTCGTTATCCGGGGTTGATAAGTTATAAAACAGAAGCCGGCGGAGGTACAACAGACTATGCAGTAGAAATATATTACGAAGCCATCAAGAACAAGAAATACGTTTGTTTCTTAAAAGACAACACCTATCTCCCCATGATGTTCATGCCGGACGCTATCAAGGCAACCATACAACTTATGCAAACAGACATTGACAAATTAACGTGTCATGACAGTTACAATGTTGGCGGCATGAGTTTTTGCCCCGACGACGTTTTCAAGGCAATCAAAAAACATATTCCTGATTTCACCATTTCCTACGAACCTGATTTCAGACAAGCCATTGCCGATTCCTGGCCTCAAAGTATAGAAGACAGCGTAGCCCAAAAAGATTGGGGACTGTCTTACACCTACAATCTTGAGAAAATGACAGAAATAATGCTCGCCGAAATCAGAAAGAAATTTAATAAAGCGTAAGACGCAGGGTGCAAGATACAAGGTACAAAGTGCAGGGCGAGGGTGTAAGATACAAAATGCAAGGCGCTTTGTTATTGCACCGTAAAGAATTCCATTTTGAATTTTTTTTAGTGGCAAAACTCCTCCCTTAGGGGGAGTTTTGCTTTTTTATCGTCTTTCTGTTTTGGGTTGAAAGCGTTTATTGAAAGACAGGATAACCTTTTTTTTGCGCTGTGAGGGGAATTTTGCTTTTTTATTGTCTTTCTGTTTTGGGTTAAAGGCATTTATTGCAAAAGAGAATAACCTTTTTTTGCGCTGTGAATTGATATTAAACTACCTTCGCCTTCAGGCGAAGGGTTTACTGTCGGCGAAAGCCGACTAAAGGCTTACGCACTCCCAATTGTGCATTATTATGTAGAGAACGTCCAAAAACTCCCTCACATCGTCATTGCGAGCGAAGCGAAGCAATCCAGAATACCCATACGAAGCGACTTACAAGCTTTATCGTTATATGCCCTTTTATGTTTCATTGTCCTGGATTGCTTCATGCCTCGCAATGACGACAGGGTTGTGTAGTCAGTAAACGAGTAGACAAGTGAACGAGTGAACAAATAAGCGTTATTTTCCTTTCTTCCCTTCTCCCCTTTCGCCCTTTCGCCCTTTCTTCCCTTCTCGCTCGTTCGTCATTGCGAGCGAAGCGAAGCAATCCAGAATACGGTTATCCACTGGATTGTTTCGGGCTGCACCCTCGCAATGACGGACGCCAACCCTTTTGATGCTACCTCTTTTCCGATTTTTTTTCAAACTAAAGGCGAGGGATTTTCCCCCAGAAGGAGACATTAAAAAATTTTTCACCTCTTTTCGTCGCTGACGAAAACGCTATTTATTTTTTCACCCCTTTCGTCAGCGCCGAAAACCCTATTTATTTTTTTTTACCCCTTTCGTCAGCGACGAAAACCTCATTTATTTTTTTTTACCCCTTTCGTCAGCGACGAAAACCCTATTTATTTTTTTTTATCCCTTTCATCAGCGACGAAAGCCTTATTTATTTTTTTTTGACCCTTTCGTCAGCGACGAAAGCCTTATTTATTTTTTTTTATCCCTTTCGTCAGGAGCGAAAGTCTTTTTTATTTTTAGAAATCCTTTTCTATACTGCGAATTGACCTTCCATAAAAAATATACTATCAATATCACCTTGAATTGACCTTCCTAAAAATCAAAAAGGGTTTATATCACCTTGAATTGGCGCTAAACAAAAAACACTATCAATAACGCCATGAATTCAACCCAAAAATATTCTCATCCTCTCTTTCCGAAGACTCCTCCCCTACCCTTCTCTTATTGATGACGTCTCCTTGCACGCTTTTTTACGTCATCCTAAATTTTATCTCACAATTTTAATCTTTAAACAGAAGATTCATTTATAATTTGAACGGTTGAACAGGCAAGCAAAGCGGCTGTTTCTGTTCGCAAACGAAACTTTCCCAATGAAACGGGAATAAACCCGCAATCCATGGCATGGCAAACTTCGTTTTTGGAAAAATCTCCTTCGGGACCGATTAAAATTAAAGTATCTGTATGCGGTTTGCAGCATGTTTTTAGTGGTACAGGCGGTTGTGTCAGTTGTCCGCAGTAGGCGATAAACTTTTGAACGTCATTGTTTTTTGTCTTATCCAAAAAAGCGTCAAACAGCACTTTGTTTGTAAACACAGGTAATTCAATCCGTAATGATTGTTTTATGGCAGAAATCATTAAACGTTCTATTCGGTCTGATTTTATGGATGTTCTTTCGGAATTTTCGCACAGCAGGGTTGTAATTTCGCTTATCCCGATTTCAACCGCTTTTTCGACAAACCACTCCAATCGTTCGCTATTTTTTGTCGGCGCAATTCCAATGTGCAAATGATACGGCAAACGGGGATAATCTTCTATCTTATCGACGATTTCCAATGAACAGGCTTTTACATTGTCGTCAATTATTTTCGCCATGTACAAGTTTCCCTTCCCGTCCATTAAATGGAGTTTGTCTCCTGTACGCAAGCGCAATGATTTTATACAGTGTCGGGATTCCTGTTCGTTCAAGATATGAATTTGCAAGATGGGTTCGGGTGAATAAAAGAAATTCATAAATGATAAATTATTGAATAAAACCAATCAATCCTTATTCTTTGTAACATTTTCAAACCGTTCACACGGATACGCTGTTTTTATGAGCGGATTTTGCCTTATAATATAATGTAGAACAAACGTTTTCCTGCAATATTTTTTTACTGTTCAGGTAAATATCATCCGGCGTTACGGCAATATATTTATTTTCTTCCTCATTGATGAACTCAACCGTATCCATAATTTCCGTAAGGGCAAGATTCAACGCTTTGTCATGGACTTGCAATTCGGAATAATACAAAACAGTTTTAATTTTGTTTTTTACTTTTTCCAATTCCTGTTCGGAGATAATATTATTTTTGAGGTCGTCCAATTCTTCTCTCAAAGCATCTTCTGCCTGTTGAAATGTAATTTCCGGCGCAAGGTAACCATTTACAATGAATAAGCCTTCGTCGAAAGTTCCCAACACGTATGCGCTAATAGAGGAAAACAGTTGTTTGTTTTTTACTAAATTCCGGTGCAAACGGGAAGATTTTCCATTGGAGAAGATATCGGAAATAAGGTCTACCGAATGAAAATCAGGGTCAATACGTTTTCCCATTTTGTATGCCTTATACAGACAATCCACAGGAACGTCGCGTTCAACTTCCAATATTCTTGCTTCTGTCTGAATCGGCTCCGGCGGCAAGTTTCGTTGATATTGTTTTCTCATGGGAATATCGCCAAACCACTTTTCTATCATTGCTTTGGTTTTATCCATATCCAAATTTCCGGCAACAGATAAAACAGCATTATTGGGCGCATAAAATGTATAAAAAAATTCTTTTACTTCTTCCATGGTTGTTTCCAATATGTGTTCAATCTTTTTACCTATCGTATTCCATTGATAAGGATGCACCTTGTACGCCAAAGGTTTTAGCAGCAACATGACGTCTCCATAAGGTTGGTTCAAGTAAGACTGTTTAAATTCTTCGATGACAACATGGCGTTGGTTTTCGAGACTTTTTTTAGAAAATGCCAATTCATTCATTCGGTCAGACTCCAGCCAAAAAGCAGTTTCTAAATTTTGTACGGGAAGCGTAATATAAAAATTCGTTACGTCTACATTGGTAAAAGCATTATTTTCGCCGCCTGCTCTCTGTAAAGGTTCATCGTATTTGGGTATATTTTTTGACCCGCCAAACATAAGATGTTCAAACAAATGAGCCAACCCTGTCCTGTTTGGATTTTCATCTCTTGACCCAACGTTATACGCTATATTCACCGCCGCAATGGGAGTATTTATATCCTTATGCAAGATAACCGTCAAGCCATTATCTAATGTATATTTTTCAAAAGATATCATAATTTATTTTTTGATTAATTAAATTTGTTATCATATATTTGCTGATAGTTAGCTTCTTCTTCCATGAGAAAATCCCGCAATTCATTGAGCTTTTTTAGGGAGATTTTTGTAAAAGAAAAAGGTTCCTTTTCCTGAAAAAAATAACTGTGTTTATGTGGATAATATTGTTCAAAGAAATCGGACAGGCAATTTTCATCGGTTTTTTTTACAGTATTGAATTGATAGTTACGCAAAAACTGAAAGATACGCAGTCCGTCCACTTTGTTATGAAATGCGCGGGTGAAAGAGGATAATGTTTTATAGTTTTTACGTAGAGGCGACCATAAATCATCGGTAGAAAAGACAGTTTTCAAAAAGTCAATAAATTCGTTATCCATATTTTGATAAAACAAAGTACTGATTTGTTTGTATGTATTTTCTACGATATCAAAGCCGCTGTGATGAAAAACAGGATATGAGTTCCAATCGCCCGAACTCCCTTTATAGATAGCGGGACCGGTACCGAAAGGCACGCGAAACGAGTATCGTGTTGCCGGATAGACTTTAGATGTATGATAACGGAGGATATTTCCATATTTAGTCAGTTTTTGCAAGAAATAAAAATCTTCTCCCGACGCCTGCGTATCAAATCCACCAACGGCTCTGCATGATTTTACGCGACAAACGATAGCCGAACCCAAAGCCGTATAAGCGTAAGGACTTCCAATGCGCAAAAGATTGAGATTATAATTGCGCGTATATATTTCATAACGCAACATGGCTCTATCTTCCATGTCGGAACAAATGATCCGATGATAATACGGAACCGCAATTGCCACAGACTTTGCATGTTCATCGAACGCATCCAATATAGACTGGCAATAATCCGGTGCAAATGT
>JAISDH010000260.1 GCA_031264975.1 Bacteroidales bacterium | reverse complement strand
CCGTCTTCTGTTCCCGTTACCTTGAAATCCATATCTCCAAGGTGGTCTTCATCTCCCAAAATGTCAGAGAGTATCGCATATTTTCCCGTACTTTCATCGCTAATCATTCCCATTGCAATTCCGGACACCGGTTTTTTTATCTTAATGCCGGCATCCATTAGCGCCAATGTTCCTGCACAAACGGTTGCCATAGAAGAAGACCCGTTCGATTCCAAAATATCAGAAACAATACGAATGGTATATGGATTATCTTCTCCGGTAGGAGGAATTACGGGTTTTAAGGCGCGAAGCGCTAAATTCCCATGTCCAATTTCCCGACGTCCTGTTCCACGTACCGGCTTAACTTCTCCTGTCGAAAAAGGAGGAAAATTGTAGTGTAATAGAAAATTACTTGTTCCTTCTACAATAGCCCCGTCAATGGTTTGTTCATCCAATTTGGTACCCAAAGTACATGTTGTTAATGATTGCGTTTCTCCTCGGGTAAAAATAGCCGAACCATGAGCAGACGGAAGATAGTCTGTTTCGCACCAAATGGGACGAATTTGATCTAATTGTCTGCCGTCAAGTCTTGTTCTTTCATTCAGAACAACACTGCGAATGGCTTCCCATTCTACATCATGGTAGTATCGAGATAGCAAAGGTTGTTTTTCTTCGCGTTCTTCTTCCGGAATGCTTTCAAGCAAAGTTTCTTTTATTTCATCGAATGCATCGCTTCTTTCCTGCTTGGAAGTAGTACGTCTTGCAATAGCAAGAATTTTATCATAGGCTTCTTCTTTGATTTTTTCGCGTAATTCTTCATCATTATTTTCATGATTATATTCGCGTTTTACCTGTGCTTTTTCGACTTCGGCAGCCAATTCTATTTGGGCTTGACATTGAATTTTAATGGCGGCATGAGCAACTTTTAAAGCTTCCAATATATCCGCTTCCTGGACTTCATCCATTTCACCTTCTACCATTAAAATGCTTTCCATCGAAGCGGCAACTATGATATCAATATCCGCATTTTCTATTTCCGTAACAGAAGGATTTACTTTAAATTCGCCGTTAATACGAGCTACGCGTACTTCCGAAATAGGTCCGTAAAACGGAATGTCCGACACCGCCAACGCAGCAGAAGCAGCCAAACCCGCCAAGGCGTCGGGTAAGTTATTCTTATCTCCCGATATAAGCGTGATTAATACTTGCGTTTCTGCATGATAATCTTCAGGGAAAAGGGGACGTAAAGCGCGGTCTACCAAACGGGCTATCAATATTTCATACGTAGAAGGACGAGCTTCCCGTTTGAAAAAACCACCAGGAAACCTTCCAACTGCCGCATATTTTTCTTGATATTCTACCGATAACGGCATAAAATCAACATCCTCATTTGCTTCTTTTTTACTGCAAACAGTAGCCAAAAGCATGGTATCGCCCATTTTTACTACTACAGCGCCGTCTGCCTGTTTTGCTAACTTTCCTGTTTCTATGGTAATGGTTCTACCATCACCTATATCTAATACTTTTGTAATGATCATATATTCTAATTATATAAATAGAAATGAGAAGAGGGCAATTCTCTTGCTTCTCTTCTCTTATTCTCAATCTTATTTTCTCAGATTAAATTGTTTGATAATAGACCTATATCTTTCAATATCTACTCTTTTCAGATAATCAAGAAGTTTTCTCCTTTTTCCTACTAAACGAACTAACGAACGTTCTGTAAATAAATCCTTATGATTTTTCTTTACATGTTCCGTTAAATGTTGGATACGATATGTAAACAAAGCAATTTGTCCTTCAATAGACCCAGTATCATTCTCTGACTTTCCATATTTTTTAAAAATATCTTTTTTAATCTCCGGTGTTAAATACATAACTATTTTTTTCTTTTACTTTATATTGTCAAATTTCCAGTGTGCAAAAGTACTAAATTTTTAGATACAATTTCAATAAAAGGAGAAAAAGGTTTATTCTTTGTGTTCTATAGCAGGGGAAAAATGTTTAACCAAAACAATGAAACATCATCTGTTTGAATTTATAAGAATTTGACATAGAAAGGAATCATACCCATTCATAGAGATAGAAGTTATTAAAAAATCAGATGAAAATTTTTTTACAGAACGCCATTTTTCTTTGTTTTTGTACGACAGTCGGAGCGGTGAAGAGAGATTCTAATTTGCATTTACAAAAATATAAACTCATTCCCTGTTCGTCAAATCTTTACAACAGCCTGCTTTTTATATTCCCCCCTAAAGTATTTATCAGGAACAAAGATTTGTTACCACATTAGAAATAATATTACATGCCTGTTTAATTTCTTCTTCTGAGATAATTAGGGGCGGAGCAATGCGCGTGGAAGTATCGCAAAATAAAAACCAATCCGCCAATAGTCCCTGTTCTATACAATGGTGGATAATTTTAAAGTTCAATGACGTATCTCCCCATTCTAACGCTATCATTAAACCTTGTTGTCGAAATTCTTTCAGGCGGGGTAAATCTTTTAGTAGAGATTGAAATAATTTGCCTTTTTGGTCAACGGTTTTGTAGAGTTGTTCGCCTTCAATAATGTCAAGAGAGGCGAGGGCGGCGGCACAACAAACAGGATGTCCTCCAAAAGTGGTCATGTGTCCCAAAACGGGGTTATGCGTCAAACAGTGCATGATTTCAGGGGAAGAAATAAAGGCGCCAATGGGCATTCCTCCTCCCATTGCTTTGGCAAGCAGTAAAATGTCGGGAACAATTCCGGTCTGTTCAAAGGCAAATAAAGTACCTGTCCTGCCGAATCCTGTTTGTATTTCATCAAAAATCAACAAGGCGCCGGTTTGATTACAACGTTCCCGCACCTGACGCCAATAATTCCTATCGGCAAACCTGACTCCGGCTTCCCCCTGCACAACTTCGACGACAAAGGCAGCCGTAGAATCGGTTATCTGCTCAATATCGGCAATATTTCCAAATCGAATGCGGGTGCAATCAGGAATCAGAGGACGAAAAGCTCGCGTATAAGAATCATTGCCCATCAGGCTCATTGCTCCTTGCGTGCTGCCGTGATAAGCATTGAAACAGGAAAGCATTTCCGTTCGCCCTGTGAATCGTTTTGCCAGCTTTATGGCGCCTTCAACGGCTTCTGTTCCCGAATTAACAAAGTAGACAGTATTTAATTTATCAGGAAGAAGGCTTGCCAATCGTTGCGCCAGCAATACCTGCGGACTTTGTATCATTTCTCCATAAACCAAAACATGCATGTATTTTGCCGCCTGTTCCTGTATGGCTTGTACTACTTTAGGATGACAATGTCCGACGTTGCTAACAGAAATACCTGAAATAATATCCATGTACGATTTTCCGTCAGGGGAATATAGATAAATGCCTTCCGCTCTTTCGATTTCAATAGCCAAAGGTTCGGAGGAGGTTTGTGCAATATGCTGATAAAACAGTTCCCGGATGTTCATTTATTCGTCTTTGCTAAAAAAATACGGTAAGCCAAATGCAAACAGGTTCGGTAGAGGTGTAATCTACCCGATGTCGTACATGAGCGGGTATGATTAGATAATCGCCTTTGGAAAGATGTTCTTCTTCTCCATTGGCATATCCTATTCGGGCTTCTCCCTGCAATAACAGGACAAATTCACTTCTACTTTGCTCATACCACGTATTTCTATCGGTGATTTGTCCGAAAGAAACAACTCTTTCTATCAAAACATTTTTTGACGAGGCGAGTTTCTCCATTACTTCCTCGTCCAATGAAAAAGGAATATTCTCCAAATTAAATATATTGTTCATATTGGCGCTAAGTTGTATTTATTCTTTTTCTTTTTTCAATTCCTTGATTTCCTTTTCCAATTCTTCAATACGGGCAACATAATTGGGCAAATACTTGAACATCGCATACGATTTAATACAGTCGGAAGCCTTGAAAGCCGGCGTACCCAAAAGGGTTGCATTCTCTTTTACATGACCACCGATAGCGCTTTGAGCGCCTACCTGCACATTATCTCCAATGGTGAGATGCCAATTCACGCCCACCTGTCCGCCGAAGACGCAATTCTTTCCTATCTTCGTCGAACCGGAAATGCCGCATTGCGCAGCCATAACCGTATTTTCTCCGATTTCACAATTGTGGGCAACCTGAATAAAATTACATAACTTTACCCCCTTGTGTATAATGGTAGACCCCAAAGTGGAACGGTCAATACAGGTTTGAGCGCCAATGTCTACATTATCTTCAATAATAACGTTGCCAAGTTGTGGGATTTTGACGTATTGGTTGTCTTTTTGCGGTGCAAAACCGAAGCCGTCAGCGCCTATGATAGCTCCGGCATGAAGCGTACAATTATTCCCAATGATACATTCATGATGAATTGTTACACCCGCATTTAATACCGTATTATCTCCAATTCTTACCCCTTCGGCTATATAACAGTGGGGATATATTTTCACGTTGTCTCCCAATACTACATTTTCGGCAATAGAAACAAAATCGCCAATATATACGTCCTTGCCCCATACTACGCCTTCGGCAATGGCGGCATGTTTTGAGACGCCTGTTTTGCCTTTCTTTTGGTTGTAAAACGCCATTAGTTTGGCAAATGCCACATAAGGTTCTTCAATGCGAATAAGCGTGGTAAGGATTGGCTCTGTTGGAACAAATTCTGTACTCACCAGTACCGCCGTCGCTTTTGTTGTGTATATATGAGGCGTGTACTTTGTATTGGCTAAAAAGGACAAACCGCCTTCTTCTCCCGCTTCAATTTTTGAAAATTTAGTAATGACTGCATCAGGATTTCCTTCAACAATTCCTCCTATAACGTCTGCAATTTCTTTAACTGTAAATATCATCTTCTATGTTATTTATTTATTTTGATTTCTTTTCCCATGTCTTTTCCCGCCAAATAGCGTGAGAAGAAACATACATAGCGTATTTTTCTGCCACACAGTGTGGGAAGAAAAAGACGTAGCGTATTGTGTTTTTTAACGCTGTCGGACAGGAATTTAACTCTATCAATTCTCTTTTTCGTATCGCTTATTTGTCTGCGTAACATGACTATATTATTTAAAAGCAGTTTCGCTTAATCCTTTTCCCGATAATTTGAGGTCGTCAAGATAAGCAGGAACGTCTTTGCCTAATAATTTATCTACATAAATTTTCGCCAAATACTGCCCCAGCATAAATCCATGTCCACGCAAACCAATCAGTAAACCTAAATCAGGGTCGACAATATAACGCGGTTCAACATAATAACCCGCCCAAAATGCCTGAAAAGCAACTCCGGATAAACCGGGAAGCCAGTCGGAAAAGACTTCGGAAACTATTTCAATAAAATCTTTACTGTTTGTTTTGAGATTACAACCTGCTTCTTTGGGGTCGGAAGCGGGGGAAGCACAACCAATAATTTGCCCTGTTTCCTTCAATTGCTGCCCGTAAACTGCCGAAAATCCCTTGTATCGACGGCGGTCTATCACCATATCCAAAGCATCGCCGTTTTTCCCCATTAAGGGTAAACGTTGCGTTATAAATGCCTGATGTTTTACCGCATATAACCCCGTTTCTATCTCAAGCATGCTTGCAAACTTTTCAGCATTTTTCCCCAGCGCATTTACAAAATGATTACAGGAATATTCGATATACTCTTTTTGATGCGTGAAGACCAAAACATGGTATTTATTGCCTTCTTTTCTTACCTCAAGAAGGTTACAATCTTCTAAAACAGTTCCGCCATTGTTTTTTCCTACTTTACGGATAAAATCAACAGTGTGACCCGGCGTTGCCTGCCAGCAATCGTTTGTAATCAGCGCATGAGAATAGTTGCCCGCTTTTTCACTCCATAGCGGTGAAACTTCTTCTTTGAAGTCTTTTGCATCCACCATATAGGCGTCGCTCCATGCGCGAGAAGCGTCCAATGCCCTGTATGTCGCTTCATCGTGTACAAGATTTACATAACGGATAGGCTTGAAACGAATATCGTATACTTTTTGTATTTCCTGGAATATCTCCAGATTATGTTTTGCAATATCCGAAATATCCGGATTGGAAAAGGCAGGACGTCCTCCCGCAATGTT
>JAISDH010000034.1 GCA_031264975.1 Bacteroidales bacterium | reverse complement strand
CATATACGATAAACGGCATTTGTTTTCTTTTGCAGGCGAAACAAAGGAATATACGGCAGGAAACGAGCGCGTAGTCGTGGAGTACGGAGGATTCAGAATACTCTTGCAGGTATGTTACGATATCCGTTTTCCTGTTTTTTCGCGCAATAAAGGCGATTATGACATGATTATCTACGTCGCCAACTGGCCTGTTTCCCGTATTGGCGCATGGAATACACTGTTGCCGGCGCGGGCTATAGAAAACCAGTGTTATGTTGCCGGAGTTAACCGCATTGGCTCTGATCCGGCTGCCAAATACAGCGGAGGAAGCGCTTTAATCGACTTTTTGGGAAACCCGATAATTTCATCCGAAACAGGCAAAGAAGATGCTGTTTTGGGAAGTGTAAATATTCAGCTACTCAATGATTTTCGCAAGAAATTTCCGGCGCTTGCAGACGCCGATAAATTCATTCTGAAATAATTTAAAAATTATAAAAATTTGTAATTAACGTTAAAAATTTGTTGTAGTTAATTTAAAACACTTATCTTTGCGCGATTTTTGTGGAATAATTAAGAGTAAAAAATATAAAAATTAATGATATGAATAGAGTAATTAAAACATTAGGAAGTTTAGTAATTTCATTGTTTGTTTTCAGCGCCGGCGCTCAAAAAATAGAATTTGACGAAACGGTGCATGATTTCGGTACGCTTCAGGAAGAGATGGGTTCTGTTACTCATGCTTTCAAATTCACAAATACAGGCGATAAACCTGTAGTTATAAGCAGTGTTCAGGCATCGTGCGGATGTACCACGCCCGGATGGACTAAAGAACCGGTGAAACCCGGCGAGACAGGCGAAGTTCTGGCTACATACAGAACTGCGGCAGGACCTTTTGATAAAACACTGACGGTAAAAGCCAGCGGATTATCCAATGTTATCCTTCATATTAAAGGTAATGTTACAAAAAAACCAGAAGATTTGACGGTTACTTATCCTCAAACTTTCGGCGATTTAAGGTCAAAGAACAAGAGAGATTTTTCATTCTTGCAGATTTCTTCACAGCAGACTACTCCTTCTCAAACTATTGAGATAGCCAATGCCAGTGATAATGTCGTAAATGTCTCTTTCGGAACTGTTCCGGAATATATTACTGTAACTGCTGTTCCGCCGTCCTTAGAACCGAAGAAAAAGGGTCAGATAATAGTAAGCGTGAACGGAGAAAAACGTAAAAAATTCGGATACAGCAATGATAAAATTACTGTCAAGGCAGGAAATGGCGAAGAATTTTTCAATGTTACAAGCATTGTAGCTGAAAAAATTGAGCAGGCGGAAAAATATCCGGCAAGCGAAGTCATCAGTTCTGCTATTGATTTGGGAAAATTAACAGAAAACAACATTTCGGGCATAATAGAAATTAAAAATATTGGAAATGCCGATCTTTTGATTAAATCGTTCTCTACCGACAATGACGCCTTTGCCATTGCCTTGAAAAAAGAATTAAAAATTAAGGCAGGCAAGACAGGCACAGTCAAATTTTCAGCAAAAAATCTTATAAAGGGAAACAATGCGGCTCTGATATATCTTGCTACAAATGATCCTCTGAAATCATTATTGAGAATTTCAGTGAAAGCCGAAGTGGAATAATTAACGCCCCCACGACAGGTTTAGAAACTTAAACCCATCTGTTTGACAGGTGGGTTTTTTAGTGTGCCGTACATGATCCATGCAGCTATTCTTACTTATCTTATTTTCATGCAGAAATGCCAGAGAACAATACCGATACTTACTGAAACATTCAGAGAGTGTTTAGCTCCAAATTGTGGAATTTCGATGCAATCCTGACACATGTCAACGATATTTTGTTGAATACCTTTCACTTCGTTACCGAATACGAGAGCATATTTCTGTGTCTTGTCGGGAATAAAATCATTCAGTAAAACACTGTTTTCCGCCTGTTCGATTGCAATTGTCCGGTAATATTCCTTATGCAGTCGGGATATGGCGTCTTCCGTTTTTTCAAAATATTCCCAATTCATTGAATCTTCCGCGCCAAGAGCCGTCTTGTGGATTTCGACGGACGGAGGACTTGAAGATATCCCGCAAAGCATTATTTTTTCTATGCGAAACGCGTCGGATGTACGGAATGCAGAGCCTGTGTTGTGAGCGCTTCTGACATTATCCAGTACAAGCGCTATGTGTAATTTCTCCGCATCTTTAAATTCCCGGGGACTTAAACGGTTCAATTCGGAATTTAATAATTTCCTGTTTTTCATTCCTTAACGCTATTGTAATTTGACTGTTTTTGTTTTAATTTCGATCCCGTCGTCCGTCAGTTCACTGTAATTGACAAACACATAAGCCTTTCTGGTACTGTCTTTAACAATGGGCAAAATATTTTTTTCCCACTGAATGCAGTGAGTTGACACGGGTTCAAGAGCTTCCATCCATTGATTGTTTTTGAATGTATAGACAAAATATCCTTTCCAGCAACTTGTTTCCCAAATCGGCAGCAATCCAACCTCGTCTGTACCGTCATCATTGAGATCGCCTTCATTGACAGGACTTCCTCCAAGACAGGCGCCGATAATGAGAGGTGGAATATTTCCCGAAAACCGGATTTTACACTCTTCCGTTTTGTCGACAGTCTCGAGCCACATATAGTCCGTAATGCCATCGCCGTTATAATCGCCCTCGACGGCATTGCTCGGAATTTGCGCTCCCGTCGA
>JAISDH010000019.1 GCA_031264975.1 Bacteroidales bacterium | reverse complement strand
TCTTTTATCCGCTTTCAGAGATGATTTTCCCGATTTCAAGGCATATTTGCCATTAATGTTCACGGATAACTATATTCTTGATTTTGAAAAACAAATTGCAGAAGTTACCCATTTACTTAATCCGCAAATGGAAACAGTAGCATTAAAAAATACAACTTCCCTGCTTTATTCCACAATGGATAACTTAATAGAACCCATTAATAAACTGACAGGATACCTCAAATTTACCAAAGGAGCGATACCTGTTTCGGTAAAAGATTTTGGACTTACATCGCTGAAACAAAAAGTGAGAACAAAAGATACAGAAGGCGTATTAAAATACCTCCGAACGGTAATAAACAATCTCCAAACATACCGTGAACAGTTAGCAGAACAAGGATTTACCGACGATATTATTGAACAGTTTACGTCGGCAATCATTCCCATAGAAACCGAAAATCAAAAACAGTATGAAATCATCAATAAACGAAAAGCAATTGTTGATAATAATTTGGAGATAATCAATAATTTATATACGACTATTATAGAAATATGTAACGTTGGAAAAATGCTATATCGTGGAAAGAATGCTTTGAAGGTACAGAATTATACATTTAGAAAATTGCTAAAAAAAGTGCGTAATACCGAGTAAAAATTGAAGACTATGTCTTATTATCGGCAATAATAGGTCTTCTAATAACTGTTATTGGCGTTTGTACAACTGTTATTGGCGTTTGTACAACTGTTATTGGCGTTTGTACAACTGTTATTGGCGTTTGTACAACTGTTATTGGCATTTGTACAACTTTTATTGGCGTTTGTACAACTTTTATTGGCGTTTGTACAACTTTTATTGGCATTTGTACAACTTTTATTGGCATTTGTACAACTTTTATTGGCGTTTGTACAACTTTTATTGGCGTTTGTACAACTTTTATTGGTCTTTGTACAATTATTATAGCTATTTGAACAACTTTTATAGATACTTGAACAGCTGTTATAGGTATTTGAACAGCTGTTATGGATATTTTTCTGAGCGTAGTGTCCCCGCTACCTGCAAGTTAAAAGCAAATGCCTACGTTTGTCGGCAAAGCAGGAATTTTGCTCTTATCTGAATATTCTATTGAACGGGAACTTTGGCTCAATGTCATCAACACAAGGAACGCCTTCCGGCGTTCCTTGTGTGTAACTCCGAGTTGCGTTCCGCTTGCTCGGAGTCGAAATGCGTTTTCTTCATCGGAACTGCGAAGTAGTTCAACTCCATACGGAGTTGAGAAGGAGGTGTTATCTGCTCTGTCCCCGAGCTGCGCCTTCGGCTTGCAAGGGATTACTCATATTTGACGCCTTCCGGCGTCAGAACTACAACTACGATAATGGTTTTGTTTCTTTTTGTGAATTTCTTCCCTTAAGTTGACGACATTGGGAGACGTCCTACTTTTATTGATTTAGGGACTTCAAACCCTTATTTTATCATAGCCTTGCCGAGCGTAGCGTCTTCGCTACGTCCAAGTTAAAAGCAAGCGTTCACACTTGCCGACAAAGCAGGAGCTTTACTTTTAGGCTGGTATAGTCTGGAGACGTAAATAACGGTTAGTGATTGATGGTTCATTCTTTTATTCCTTCGCCCTTGCATCCTTTTCCTTGTCCCTTTCGTCTTTTCGCCCCTCATACCTTCCATTTAATTTAAAAAGAGAAAACGCGGATTGAGTTGTCGTTATTTGTGGAGATGTATATGTTTATTGTTTCGGGGGGGAGGAGTTCTTCTATGTTTTCCGCCCATTCGATAAAACAATATTCTCCGCTGTATAAATATTCTTCCAAACCAATCTGCATGGCTTCTTCAATATTTTTTATACGATAAAAATCAAAATGGTAAATATGTCTATGATTGGCGGTGATGTACTCGTTTAGAATAGAAAAGGTGGGACTTGATACAATATCATTACAGTCTAATTCTTTTACAATGGCTTGCATAAAGGTTGTTTTTCCTGCTCCCATTTGCCCACGCAGTGCAAAAATATAATTGTTACTATACTTTTGAAACAATGCGCGAGCAATATAGGGCAGGTCGTCTATTGTCTTACAATACGTGAAATCCATGAAATATTACATTTTGGAATAAACTGTTTCCAGAATTTCGGTTTCAGTTTTTTGAGCGTCTGCAACTAACTGTTCGGCTTTTTCTAAAACGTCGTCAACAAAATTTTTATCCTTCAAAGAAGCGGCATTAATCTTAACATTAAGATATGCTCCCAAAACGGCAGACCGTATACACAAAACGCCTACAGCCGCGTCCGTTATCGAATTTGGATTTCCTGTTTCAACCATTGCACGACAGAGCGTAAACGCTTCAAAGGCTTTCGTCATTGTTTTATATGGAATTTCAATCGCATATTTTGTCGCATCCTGAATGGCGTCAGAACGAAGCGCTTTTTCGGCTTCGGTCTTTTTAGGTAAACCGAAAGCATCCATTATCTTATTGAAGGAACGGGTATCCTCATCCACTAAAAACAAGAGTTCATCTTTTAGTTGTTGCCCTTTTTCTGCCCAAGCGGAAAATTCTTCCCAACGGTCGTCCCAACCGGGTTTGTGAGCGGATAAATTGGCAACCATTGTCCCCAATGCAGCGCCCAACGCCCCCATATATGCCGAAATAGAGCCGCCTCCGGGTGCAGGACTTTCGCTGGCGGTTTCATTTGCGAATGAGGTACAAGTCATATCTACCAACTTTTCTTCCTTTTGGTCGGCTTCCAGAAGATATTCTATCACCTTTTCTTTGGGATTAAATGGTTTTAAGTCGTCCAGCCCCATTGATTTCACTGCAATTTTCACCAATTCATTTTCGTCTACTCCTAAAGAGCGATTTTGTTTTGCAAGATAATATTTTCCGGCGTCTATCAAAACCTTTTTAGGAATCAAACCAACAATTTCGCACCCCGAAACACGAATCCCCCTGTTGCCTGCACAACGAGAAACTTCTTCAAAAGCAATGTGTAATGGCGTGTCCGATATATTGGTAATATTCATGGAAACTTGCGCAATTCCATATTCTTTGATAAACCAGCCTATGGCTTTTGTCCCTTTCAAAGTTCCCGGTATCATGACCGGCTCGCCATGAGCGTCTTTCACCGTTTTTCCCGTTATAGGATTACCTTCTTTTTGAGGACGACCTTTTTCCCGAACGTCAAAAGCAATCGCATTTGCCCGTCGAGTGGAGGTAGTGTTGAGGTTGTAATTGACGGCAATCAAAAAATCACGAGCGCCAATGGCAGTAGCTCCCGATTTGGCAACAGAATCCGTGAAAATGTCGGGACCAAAATCAGGTTTCCATTCCGGCGTTACAATTCTGTCTTTTAATCCCTCATATTCTCCCTGTCTGCAATTAGCCAAATTGCGGCGAACCGGCGTTTGAGCGGCATTTTCATAGCAGAAAACGGGAATATTCAATTCTCTACCCACACGTTCCGCCAACTTTTGAGCATACGCCGCCGTTTCTTCCATGGTGATATTGGAAACAGGCACCAAAGGACATACGTCTGTTGCGCCAAAACGGGGATGGTCTCCTTTATGTTGACGCATATCAATTAGTTCCTGCGCTTTTTTTATACACTGAAAAGCAGCCTCACACACTTCATCCGGAGTTCCCACAAAAGTAACAACCGTACGATTGGTTGTAATTCCGGGGTCTATGTCTAACAGTTTTACTCCTTTTATTTTTTCTGCTTCATTAGCAATCCGATGAATAACATCCATATTGCGCCCCTCGCTAAAATTAGGAACACATTCAATCAGTTTTTTCATTTGAATATTAATAATATAAATTTTTATTCTGTTTCTTATCTATAGAATGCAAAGGTACATGAAAATTTTTAAT
>JAISDH010000144.1 GCA_031264975.1 Bacteroidales bacterium | reverse complement strand
TTGTCTTTTTCGGGCGGTTCGGGTGGCTGTTGCAGGATTTGAATTTTCCTGTCTAAAATACCGCAGAGGTCGTGCGGATATTGCTTTTTGTATAAAGCAAAGTTGAGGATTTGAAGTACCTCAACTTGCTTTTGATTTGAAAAATTGTGTTGTGATAATACCTCTAAGATGTCGTTTACATCAATTGTTGATGCGTTTTTTTTGCGATTTGTCTTTCATTTTACTTTATTTTAAATGATTTATTATTGATATTTAGCTTGATAGCGTTTTCTGCTTTTATTTCTTTTCTGCGATTACATCTGCTTTAGGAAATACCCCAATCTTTACTTTTCCAACCATTGCATTTCCTTCAACTGTCATTTCAAAAGCGGAATTGCCTTTTACGGGTTTAGTTACCTTTTGATGCCATTTCAGTTTATTTTCCTCTAAAACAATATCCTCTAATGGGGTTTGTTCTCCGTTTGCGGGATTTGTACTGATTCCTTTCAGGATATTATCCTCATAGAAGAAGTTTATTTCAGGGGATTGCTTCCCTACCGGAGTTTTTATGGAAAACTCCCAGATTCCTTCAATACTTCCGAGATTTTCTTGATTCACGGATGTTTGTAATCTTGGAGTATCTTCTTCAACCGGCTCTTTCCCTGTCGTTGGTTTATCCTCAAAATTCTTTATAATAACAGACGGCTTATTTTTCAAAGGAAGAACCAGTTTACTTGGATACTCTTTACCTGTATGGATAATATGCAAGCCTTTGTTCCGTAAATCAAGCGGTTTTGCGCCGGGAAAAGCGAATGGAGTCAGATTAGTGCCGGATATGACAAGGCGCATGCTTTCCCCCGGATTGAAAATAATCGAAGTCGCAGAAAACGTAAGAATTAATTCTACGATTTCACCTTTTCCCAAACGCTTTTCATGGGCATATACCAGCTGTTCGCGCGGGTCATTTGTCATGTGACGGCGGGATGCCCGCATTCTGTCCCACGGTCCGTCATATAAAAAGCCGGCACGACCGAAACCTTCGGCTAATTCCACGATGTCGCCCCAATCCTTTTCATATTCAGGCTCATCTTTAGGAATTAAGATACGACCAAGCACATTTCCGTCCTCGTCTAATTTTTCCAGTTTTACAAAGATATCCGCATCATCCGAGCCGTCTGCTTCTACAAACAAATGTGCTTTCGCATATCCGGTTAATTCGGTCGCTTTATCAAAAGTGGCAATTAAAATAGTTTGTCCACTTTCTGCATTATATGATATTTGTGATGTCACAGGCAGTTCATCTACTAACCGATTAGAAGTCCCGTCTAAAAACAGTTCATAATCTTTCATATAGCGAGGCGGAAATTCACTTTCCGCCCTGTTAGCGACATCCCTATTGGCAAAATCACATGAAGTCAAACGTACTCGGGGAGTATTACGCCATCCGTTTTCCATGCCTTTCAGAAAACAGTCGAAAAAACGAAGCAAATCTTCCTGAGATACATTATTGTAGAAGTCCGGCCATTCAGACCCGTTGTTTATGCGTAACCAACGGTCTTCAACGTTCAGGCGATGCCAGCCTTCCATTGCTCCTTTATGATGTAATTTTCCTCCCCAGCTAACGGCTGCATATACAGGGATATTAATTTTCTCCACTTCGGCTCTCTTGTCTGCCCAATATTCATTAAATTCGGGATATTTTTTCATCATCGCACTAACATCTTCAACTCCTCCCGGAGACGGAGCATTTGCCAGCAGCCAGTCGATAAATCCCGTGTATGAAATTCCTCCGTTGAAAAAGCAGAAGCGGTATGCATCGTCCAAACCCTCCCAGGGAGCAATTGCGGTTAAATGAGGAGGCTGTTCTGCCGCTACAAACCATTGGGAAATGGCAAGCCACGACGTCCCAGCCATTCCTACCTTTCCGTTACTCCAACTTTGAGCGGCAATCCATTCTACCAAATCGGCTCCGTCCCTGCCTTCCTGTTTATCCCAGATATGGATTTTTCCTTCCGAACGGTAAGCACCACGTGCATCAGGACTAACTATTGCATATCCACGTGAACACCACCAGTCGGGGTCTGTTCCTTCATATTTATCCAATCCCGAAATGTGGGTTTGGGGCACTCCGGCACGAAAGGGGAAATTATCAAATGTGATAAAACCGTCCCGTTTTCCGTACGGACTCCAACCTATAATTGCGGGAAGAAGTTCTTTTGCGTTAGCCGGACGGTATATATCCACATAAATGATTGCGCCGTCACGTAACTCTACTGCAACATCCCTGTCGAAAATAATATCATTGCTGATAGCGGGAGCGCCCTCTTTCACTATTGTTCCTGCCTTAATAATTGTTTGGCAGGGATTAAATCCGGGATAATTAACTTCCGAATTGTTGATGTTTACACCTTGACGGTATAAAACATTAATTTTTTCTACTCTTTCCATGAACATTAATTTTTATTATTTATAAACATTTTTGATTGACAAAATTGACAATTACAGTGTAAAAAATTTTAGGGACTAATCCCTCTCAAAACAAATTCTACATTTTCCGCTCGTTTTTGTTGCCAGAAAGCAAGTTCTTTTTTATTCCATTTGTGATTACTGTTTTCGGACATAATTATGTGTGGCAATATAGAAGTTGCATTTACTGAGCCTATGTGTAAAAGCAAGTCGGCAGGAGAAATATTCCTGATAGTTCCTTTTTCTATTTCTTCTTTCATTTCCTTTTCCAGCATGGTAAGTATTTTGCCGATTTTAGGAGCGAAAAGTTTTTTAAACATTATCTTTCTCTCCGGATTTGCCATAACTTCATTTATAATAAATAGCGGTAATTTGGGATTTTCCAATAAGAAGTCAAAATGTGCTTCTATAGCCGATTTGATTTTCTCTATAAATGAGATATTCTGCTCTAAAGCAAAAGAAAATGCGTGATTTAATAGCTGAAGCTTTTTGTCAAACACTTTGCTGAAAAGTTCTTCCTTCGTTCCATGATAATAATGAAGCATCCCATGATATACTCCTGCCAGCTTGGCTATTTCAGTTGTACGTGCTCCTGCAAATCCTTTCGTAAGGAACACTTCTTCTGCAGCATCCAGTATCGCTTGTTCCGATGTATCTTTTCTGTCTTTTGGCATGATAATCTAATTTGTTTGACAAAATTGCTAATGCAAAGGTAGGGACATTTTTTTATCTGCCAAATTTTTTGTCGGTTTTTTTATTGATGTCGATATTTAGTTTGATAATTTCAGCCGCTTGACGTTTCTTTTCGTCTATCAAATCGGCGTAAATTTGAGTTGTGGCAACATTTTTATGAGTGAGCATTTTGCTCACGGTATAAATGTCTGTGCCGTTTGATAATTACGCTTCGCGTGATTATCGGCTGCGGCTCGGCATAGTCAAAACAAGTTTTGCCTCTGCGCTCGCCTTGCACGATAATTGCAGGGTTGCAAAAGGTAAAAT
>JAISDH010000094.1 GCA_031264975.1 Bacteroidales bacterium | reverse complement strand
CGTTATTCGTAGCGTCGGAAGGAAGCAGAAAAGTGTATTTATCATTAAAGTGAAAAAAGTTAATTTTCATTCCCCAAAATAAGCTACCTTTGCAGTTTTATAATTTATGGCAACAACATCAAAAAAAAATCCAACAGATGAATTAGGTTACAGTAAGATAGGAAAATTATTATTAAACTATTCGCTCCCTGCCATCGCCTCTATGACGGTTGCATCTCTTTATAATATTATTGACCGTATTTTTATTGGTCAGGGAGTTGGTCCTTTAGCGATAGCGGGATTGGCATTGACTTTTCCTATCATGAATCTTGCCGCTGCTTTTGGGTCTTTGGTCGGTTCCGGAGCTTCTACTATGATATCCATTCGGTTGGGAGAGAAAAAAATAAACTCCGCCACACGTTTTCTTGGAAATACGGTTATCATCAATCTTATATTAGGGTCTTTATTTACCATTCTGGGTTTGTATTTTTTAGACCCCATTTTATATGCATTTGGCGCAAGTAATAATACTATTTCTTATGCTCGCGACTTTATGCAGGTGATTCTCTATGGGAATATTTTCTCTCATTCTTTCTTTGGATTAAATAATATACTTAGAGCCAGCGGTTATCCTTCCAAGGCAATGTTTATTACAATAAGTACTGTTATTCTTAATTTAATCTTGGCGCCTGTCTTTATTTTTTATTTTCATTGGGGCATAAAAGGAGCGGCTTGGGCAACTGTTATTTCTCAGGTTATTGGGTCGATAGTAGTTGTAATCCATTATTTTAACAGGAATAATACGTTGTATTTTAGAAAGGGCTTTTTTAAATTACATCTAAGTGTTGTCAGTCGTATTTTCGAGATGGGGATGTCTTCTTTTTTGATTAACCTTTGTGCTTCTATTGTTGTTGTTATTCTGAATTATAGTCTGAAAAAGTATGGAGGCGACTTGGCAATAGGCGCTTACGGAATAATCAACAGTATTTTAGGTTTGGTGGTCATGATTATTTTCGGGTTCAATATGGGAATGCAACCCATAGTCGGGTATAATTATGGGGCAAAAAATTACAACAGGGTATTTCAAACGCTCCGCTATGCGTTGGTTATCGGCACTATAATCAGCACTTCCGGATTTTTACTGGGAGAAATATTTCCATGGTATATGGCTCGTGCCTTTACAAATGATGGTACGTTGATTAACATTACAGTGGAAGGGATGCGGATTGTAATGATATTATTTCCTTTAATAGGAAGTCAGATTGTAGCGTCGAGTTTTTTTCAGGCAATAGGAAAACCATGGGTTTCTATTTTTCTGTCTATTTCTCGACAAGTCTTATTTTTAATTCCGGCGCTATGTGTATTTCCATACATTTGGAAACTGCAAGGCGTATGGATGGCGTTACCTGTTGCTGATTTTCTTGCTTTTATATTGACTGTTATTGTATTGACTCGTACCATGGTCAAAGCTGTATCAAAAAAACATCCTACTGTCTGATGAATGAATATAAATATCGGGAGCTATCGCCATTGCACTTTGCAGAACAGAATATTTATATCAAAAGAGAACTTGTATAAATGATTACATTTCCTGACAAAATATTGCATATTGACGGGAAAAGGGATTGATTTTCGCCATTTAGGCTTGGTCTGTTCTATGGTTTAAGCCGTTTTTTCTCCGTTTGGCAGGAGTTTAGAATGCTGATATTTATATTTTTATCATTATTATTCGCTCTGCTTTCAGGGACACGAAAATTAATTATATCTTTGCAAAATTATTTACTAATTAACACGACGAAATTTTTTTGGGTGTTTGTCGATAATAAATTTGTCTAATATAATATATAGAATAAACTGTTATGCTGAAGAATTATAAAGTCATCAACAATGTTTTAGGGTGGGTAATCTGTATTGTAGCGTCATTTGTTTTTGTGACGACAGCAGAACCATCCGTGAGTTTTTGGGATTGCGGAGAATATATTGCAACCGCTTATAAATTACAGGTAGGACACCCGCCGGGAGCGCCTACGTTCCAATTGTTTGGACGTATTTTTACATTATTTGCCGGCGATGACGTCACGAAAGTGGCATTTTGTATCAATTGCATGTCTGCTTTGTGCAGTGGATTTACCATTTTGTTTTTATTTTGGTCTATCACCATGCTGGGAAGAAAATTAGCTTTATCGCGTCCGGGAAGTAAACTTACCTCTTCAAAGGTATTGGCTATATTTGGCAGCGGTATAATAGGCGCTTTGGCGTATACATTTTCCGACACATTTTGGTTTTCGGCGGTAGAGGGAGAAGTTTATGCCATGTCGTCTTTGTGTACGGCATTGGTATTTTGGGCGATACTGAAATGGGACCAGGTGGCGGATGAAAACTATTCCTATCGCTGGATTATTTTGATTGCCTACGTAATCGGATTATCAATAGGGGTTCACCTGTTGAATCTGTTGACTTTGCCGGCTATGGTTCTTGTGGTATATTTTCGTAAATATAAACCGTCAACCAAAGGTATTATCTGGTCAATTCTCATTTCATTTGTATTGGTCGGAATTATTTTGTGGGGAATTGTTCCTTACATTGTGAAGTTTTCCAGTTTGTTTGAACGCTTTTTTACCAATTCGCTGCATACCGGATTTTATGCAGGTACTATTTTCTATTTTCTACTGGTAGCCGGTTTGCTGGTGTGGGGATTGTGGTATTCGGAGAAAAAGAGAAAAAAATTGCTTAATACAGGATTGCTTTCTTTGGTGTTTATTCTGATAGGATATTCCACCTTTTTACTGTTACCTATCCGCTCTAACGCGAATCCGCCTATAGATGAAAATAATCCGGAAGACGCCGTTGCATTACTTGCTTATTTGAACAGGGAACAATACGGCACAAATCCGTTGGTATATGGACAGTATTACAATACGCCTATTATAAATTATAAGGACGGGGCGCCCGTCTATGTTCGGAAATATGTTGTAAACAGTTCAACAGGAGATGTTAAATCGTTTTTTACTAAGTTTGATGCAAAACAGTTTATCGAAAATGCGAAAGGGAAATATGGAGATTTGGAGATTAAGGAACGATATGAAATAGGAGATTCCCGTGCAGGGATAGTTCCGGTATATGACGGGAATTTTTCTACTTTCTTTCCCCGTATGTGGAATACGGAAGATTCGCATGTGCGGCAGTATAAATATTGGGGAGGAATCCCTGAAGGAGAAACAAGGATGCTTAATGGTCGTCAAGTACCTAATATTCCAACATTTGCCCAGAACATGAGGTTCTTTTTCAGTTATCAAATGTGGTATATGTATGGAAGATATTTTATGTGGAACTTCGTAGGACGGCAAACTTTAGACCAGGGCTTTGGAAGTAAACAAACGGGAGAATGGTTGTCTGGAATCAATTTTATAGACGAAGCCAGATTGGGTCCGCAGGATATGCCCGACCACATGAAGAACAAGGGAAACAACAAATACTACTTTTTACCGCTTATCCTGGGATTGGTCGGATTGTATTTTCAGTTTTCACGAGACAAGAACAATGGTTTGATTGTGCTGTTATTGTTTTTCATGACGGGGATAGCCATAGGGATATACTTGAATATGTACGCCTATCAACCAAGAGAACGGGATTATGCTTTTGCCGCATCCTTTTATGCCTTTGCTATCTGGATAGGCTTGGGAGTATATACGATATACGACTTGATAAAAAAATATATAAACAAGACGGTAGCAGCAACCGTGTCAACCGTAGCATGTATGGGTATTCCGGTAATCATGGGCGCGGAAAATTGGGACGACCATGACCGTTCGGCGAGATATTTGGTTTTAGAAACAGCAAAAGCCTATTTAAGTTCCTGTGCGCCAAACGCCATTTTGTTTGCCAATGGGGATAATGATACTTTTCCTTTGTGGTATTTGCAAGAGGTGGAAGGCTTCAGAACAGACGTTCGTATTTGTAATTTAAGTTTGATGAGCGCGGACTGGTATATTGACCAAACAAAACGCAAGGCTTATGACGGAGAACCTGTTCCGATAAAGATGACAAATGACATGTATCAATCGGGAACCCGGGACATTTTGCGGGCAAATAACAAAATCAAGACGCCGCAAAACATAAAAAATGTAATGCAGGAAATATACAAGCCATTAAACAACAGGCGTGTTGCAGAAATTAATACGATAGATTTTTACATGGATGTAGATAAAGAAAAAGTATTGGCAAATGGCACGGTTCCGCCTGAACTGTCAGACAGGATAGTAGACAGAGTGGTTTGGAAGTTACCCAATTCGGCTATTTGGGGCACAAATGGAAGTGATACGGCGATGTTAGTCACCAAAGCCTATCTTGCGATGATGGATATTTTGGCAAACAACAATTGGGAGCGTCCCATTTATTATATTTCATTGGCAAGTAGCGAAACATTTTTTGGATTACAGGATTATTTGCAAACCGAAGGAATGGTTCGTCGTTTGGTTCCCATTGTCAACAACGATGCGACAGGTCAATATCTGGAAGGAATAAATCCGGAACCTCTTTATGATAATTTGATGAATAAATATGACTTTTCGCAATATGCCGATAAGAGCATTTTCTTGAGTGAAGATTTTTCGCGGGTGGTTCAAAGTTATCGTATTCATTACCTACAATTAGCGCAGACGTTAATAGTAAATGGAAAGATAGATTCGGCGGAAAAGGTTTTGGATAAATGCTCTGAATGGTTTATTCAATCTGTAATACCATACGACGTTGCGTGTCTCTATATTGGAAGAGCATATCTTGAATGTTCAACGCCAACGGCTATTGATAAAGGATTGAATTATTTTGATATATTCGTCGATCAAATACTTGACGAAAATACATACTATATGAAATTCAAAGGAAAGAAAGCGGAAATAGTTGCTCGAAATGTAGAAATGAACAGACAATTCCTCTACGCGATAGACCAGCAATGTAAAGAGTTTATGCCAAAGCTGGATGCAAAATATACTCCGGCATTTGAAGCTATTGCAGCAAAAACAGGAATACAATAACCCGAATACAGAAGGAGCAAAAAGAAGACGGCAACAAGTAATAGGCAACAGGCAGCAGGTAGGCATGTCATGTCCTGAAATAGCTATACAGTTTGTATAATCAAATCTCTGATTAATTAAAATTAAATTTCTATTCATTTTTTTATTTTCTGTATTTGTTATTTAAGCTACTATTTGATGTACTTCTTCAGGTGTTTTTAATCCTAATGACCAATGCGGACGTTTCTTGTTATATA
>JAISDH010000062.1 GCA_031264975.1 Bacteroidales bacterium | reverse complement strand
TTTTAAAATGTTATGATGAAATATATTGTTTGGCTTCTATTATCGTTGCTTTTAACTGCGGATAAGAGCATTAACGGAAAGGTTGTGAAAGTGACCGACGGGGATACTGTTACGGTGCTCTACCAGTTCGCATACACAAACTAAAAAAACGACGGGCTAACGGTTGTTTACACAGTCGAAATTTCGACCGCAAAAATTTAAATTTGTTTTCTGTCAGGGTTATAACATATCCTCCGGAAATTACAAATAAATTAGGGAAAAAGGTTATGATGTTAAAAAAAACACTATCTTTGCTATTGGAAAAAACTTTTTGGCAATGCATCCGAAAACAATGGCCTGTCTCATTTCTGACTTCCAATACCAACTCCGTGCGTTGCTCCGAAGTTAAGACGGGAGTATTTACCCGCGTCCCATAATGGAAGCAAAGATATACAATTGTTAATATACAAACTGTTTAATAGAATATACTTATGTGGTTATTTGGTAAAAAAAAGAATTCAAAAGAAGAAAAAATTTCAAGTGATGATGCTTTGCAAGAGTTTTCAAAAGAAAAAACAAACTATAACAGAGAATTCATACTTAAACTGACTGGAGAAAGCGATAATATAGATGAATTTGTTCCTACAGGCGAGTTTGGTTATGAACCGTCGAATCCGGTTATGGCTGTCAGCGTACCGGAAAGTTATGCCTATCTCAATAAGCTTGCATGTATAAACGGCGATGATATTAGCTGGACCCGACAAGGGAGTACGTCTACTTCCTTTTTGCCGTTACCCATGGACATCTATCTTATTACAAATTCAAAGACAGGTAAATCCATGAAGAAAATATATGTTTATGTATACGCAAAAAAAATGTCGATTAAGACGCCGGAAGGATTAAAATTTAAATATTAGTTTTCACTTCTTTTTGTATAACCGGGATGGAATTATTGCGTGCAAGCCATAAAGATAAGGGGATGCGGAGAGACTTGATAGAAAACCGTCAAATCCGCATCTTCATTTCGTCTACGTTTAAGGATATGCAACAGGAACGCGATTATCTGGTTAATCGGGTTTTTCCGGAATTGAGGCGTTACTGTTCGGAACGTGATGTAGAGTTGACCGAACTTGATTTACGCTGGGGTGTGACGGAAGAAGAATCACAGCAGGGTAAAGTGGTAGAAATCTGTTTAAAAGAAATTGACAACACACATCCGTTTTTTATTGGTTTAATAGGGGAACGCTACGGTTGGTCTCCCGACGAAAAAGAAAGAAAAGCCATGGCGGAAAAAACAAATGTATTTGAAATATATCCCTGGCTAAACAAAGTATTGGCAGAAGATAAATTAAGCATCACCGAAGTGGAAATGCAATACGCTGTACTTCAGTCGGAAGAAGAAATGAACGCCTATTTCTATTTTCGATCGTCTCAAATGGAAACGGCAGAAGACTTCAGGGAAAAGCCGGACAGTCCCGCCGCAAAAAAATTGCAACGGCTAAAAAATGAATTACGCTCGCAAACAAAATACCCAATATACGATTATGCCTCTATTGAAAATCTTGGCAAACAAGTAGAACGCGATTTCAAAGCCTTGGTGGATAAAATTTTTCCCAATGGCTCTTTGTCTATTCTCGAAAAGGAACGTTTACAACAAAAAATCATCCTCCGTAACCTTACAAAGGTGTATATCTCAAATGAGAAAAATATGAAGCGGTTAGACGATTTTGTTTTGGGAAATAAAGACGCACTGGTTGTCGCCGGTAACAGCGGTTTAGGAAAAAGCGCCCTTATTGCCAACTGGATAGAAAAGCAATCCAAGCTGTTTGACGGGCATTTGTTATATCATTTTATCGGTAATTCTTTATCGGAAGGAGATTATCGAAAAATTGCCTTTCGGCTGATCAATGAGATCAAAAGTATCTATGGTTTGGAAGAAGCCAAAGACGAATTACAATCTTCAGACAATCAATCATCTAAAGACAAAGATAAGCAAAAAAAAGAATTAGAGAAACTATTTATCCAAATAGCCTCAAAAGGAAAATTATTGCTTGTATTAGATGGCGTCAATCAACTGGCAGATATAGATAACGCCAAATTACTAAACTGGTTACCGGATCTTCCTCCTAACGTAAAAATCATTTATTCTACGTTGCCAAACGATAAAACGATGGATGTTTTCAAACGTTGCGAACATACTGTTTTTATTTTAGAACCATTGAGCGTAACAGAGCAAGTACAGCTAATCAACGATTACTTGAAACTGTTCGGTAAATCATTATTACCTGAACAAGTACAACGCATAGCAAGAGACGATAAAATGAAAAATGCACTTGCGCTTCGCACATTGCTTGATGAATTACGTGTATTCGGCATACATGAAAAAATTGACGGGCACATAAATCATTATCTTTCCGCACCGGATTTAGAAACCTTTTTCGACTTGGTGCTCGGTCGTCTGGAACGTGCATATAATTATGATAAGACGAATTTTGTGAGCGATGTCTTTTCATTGATTGCCGTTTCACGATCAGGACTTACTGAAACGGAATTATTAACCATTACAAACGTAGCGCCGCTTTACTGGTCGCAGCTATACAATGTCATCATGCCCCATTTTACAATTCAAAACGGGCTTATCACCTTTTCCCATCAATTCTTACGCGAAGCTGTCCGGAAGCGCTACTTATCACATAAGGAAAAGGAAAACGAATATCGTAAATTAACTGTTCATTATTTACAGACATCGGCGAATGTTGTATTAAACAGGAAATATGACGAATTACCACACCAACTGTATGAACTGCATGAATGGGAAAAACTGTACGATTTTTTGTGTGACCTGGACGTGTTTGATTTTCTTTATAATAAAGATGAATATGAATTAGGTAAATATTGGCGAATTCTGATTGAAACAAATAACGTTAAGTATTCCTTGAGAAAATATTCAGACCTGATTGATATTTCTACCAAAGATACAAATACTCTGGTAGCGTATTACTATCATACAGGCATGTTTGCCAATCTTATTTTTGCTGATTTCTTATTGTCTAATATGTTTTACCAAAAGGCTTTAAATATATTGAATGAAAACCGGACGGAGATGCCTTTTAGTATTGGAAACATGAATAAAAGGAAAATTGATTATGAGCGAACGATCTCCAATGCCGCGCAAATATCAAGGAAATATGTAGAAGGTAATTATTTCTTTAAAGTCAATATTTATAATGTATTAGGAAATAATTACAGAGAAACGAACGATTATACGCAAGCCTTATTCTATTACCAAAAAGCTTTGGAAATAGAAGAATTTTGGGACGAACTTCATATTAGTAAGAATACGGCTATCTTATACAATAATATAGGACTCATCTATTTTGATATGGATGATTTTCAACAGTCGTTATCCTATTACCAAAAATCTTTGGACAGAAAGGAAGCGTCGGATAAAAACAACGTTCTTGATTTAGCAATTTCCTATAATAACATAGGGAGTGTTTATTGTGCAATGAAAAACAACTCAGAAGCGTTATCTTATCATCAAAAAGCCTTGAAAATTCGACAAGAAATGTTAGGAGAGAAGCACCCGGTTACGATTACTTCTTATTTTGGAATCGCTCAAGTTTATGAAAACACGGGCGACTATCAACAAGCTTTATCGTTATATCAAAATGTATTAAAAGTTGACGAGGAAATTTTAGGAAAAAACCACCTGAGCACAGCGAGTTCCTATTATAATACAGGTGAAATTTATAAAAAAACAGGTGAATACAAACAAGCGCTGGTAAAACATCTGCAAGCATTAGAAATACGGAAAAACACATTAGGCGAAAAGCATATTCTTACACTTCGCTCTTATGGCTCTGTCGGGCAGATTTTTTCACATCTGAGAGATTACCGCAAGGCCATCTCATATCTCAAAAGAGCATTGGAAATAAGAGAAGATATGTTAGGTGAAAATCATCGGGAGACAGGTCTTTCCTGCTATAACATAAGTGTTGTTTATAGCTATGCCGAAGATTATCAACAAGCTCTGATCTATGCCCAAAGAGCATTAAACATTCGATTGAAATTATTTGGCGAAAATCATCCGAATACAATCGGAGCACAAGAAAATCTGGATAGAATTCTTGTTTCATTAAAAGACGAGAAAAGTAGAGCAAAAAAATACTTTAACGATAAGGGAAATGATTATGTTAAAGCAGGTAATTACCGAGAGGCCTTGTCCTGTTATAGAAAAAAACTGGCTATACTGGAAGATATTGAACCTGAAAACCGTACAGAAATAGCCGCTTCTTATTATAATATCGCATTCGTTTATCGCAAAATGCATAAATACATAGACATGTTCTCCTGTATCCAAAAATATGTAAAAATTATATATTGATATTTTGATATATAAATATTGTTTTGTATATTTGTTGAAGGCTATAAGGCTGCTAAATTATTCTGATTTTTGAATGATATAAATATATGATTTTTATGAATTTACATTTGCGCTGTTTTTGGCCGCTTGAGGAATATCAGACATTTTTGAAAATATTGAAAATGATGATGATTGGCCGGCAGTATGACAGATTGGAGGATCGGTTTGTTGCTGATTTTCTTTCCTTCTGTAAGAAATTGACGGAAGGTTCCGGTGTAGTTTCCGACGGGCCGGGAGAGGAGGTTTTTGTTGATTTTGAATGTACTATGAGCGAATATGAAACTGCTGTCTTTGTGTTTGAACATGGGCCACGATTTTATTCGAAACTGTCTGATAACAGTGATGAAAATATGGACAACGCCATATACTTTCCGACCTGATTGCAAAAAGACTGGGGGAAATCACTTATTTTACCTGATATAGAAGTGCTTAAGGAAACTGAAAACGGTATTTTTCTTAAAGATCTGGATAAAGATAATGTTTCTATTACTGACAGTGCGGAACTTGTTTGCCGGATATTTGCATGCAACAAACGTATCTTTTATGAAAATACGGAAAATCAATGGACGGAACTTGTTCATGATAACGGAGTTTTTCTACGTTTCGCTCCTATTAGAGGATATGTAAATTAGTTTTCGTAATGCCACGGATTGATTTTAATTCTAAAGTTATGTATAGCGGCACAGGTTCTAAAGATTCGTCGGACGAAGTTATCGGCTCTCAGTCTGCACTCATCTTTGACGATTCTCATGTGTTTGACGCTTCCAATGGCATGCTCTACTCTTACTCTGAAAGAGGAGACTTTCCTGCTGTATTCTTTTTCTTCGGCGGTAAGTTCTCCGCCCCGGGGCTTTTTTGCCGGTTGGAAAATA
>JAISDH010000011.1 GCA_031264975.1 Bacteroidales bacterium | reverse complement strand
AAAATTCTATCTATCTTTGCAAAAAATATTTTCATTGGTTATTTAAATAATTAGCGACAACACAAATGAAGAATGAGATTCAATTCTTGAACGCAGCAAAGGTAATTACTATTTTTCTGGTTATTTACGACCACCTTTCTATTCCGTATGAACAGGCTGTTTTTATTAACAGTTTTCGTATGCCTCTTTTTTTCTGTATTTCTGGGTATTTTATATCTACCCGGAACTACGCTTGGAAAGATTTTATCGTGAGAAAACTCAGGACGCTCATTGTTCCTTATTTTGTTTTCGCAGTTGTCAGTTTTCTTTTTTGGTTTCTAATCGGACGAAAATATGGAGACGACGCCAATACTTTTCCCGATATATCCAAATATCTTTCAGGCGTCTTTTTGGCAATCCCGTCTAAAGCATACCTGGGTTTTAACCTTCCAATATGGTTTTTACCGGCGCTGTTTTCTACGGAGATGATTTTTTATGCGTATCGAAAATATTGTTACAAGTACAGTTGGATAGCCGGTATTTGTTCGTTTTTTATTGGAATGCTGTTGAAATATCTATTGCCGGTGCGTTTGCCTTGGGGGATTGACGTCGCTTTTTTTGCCGTAGTGTTTATGCAAATGGGGTATTTCCTGAAAAGGAAAAACTTGAACGACGCTTTTTTCTCCCGAATTAGACTACTCTACAAACTCTTAATCATTGTGGCGAGTGGGATTTTAACGGGGTTTTTCTCGGCGATTAATATCGGTATCAATCGGGGAGTTTTGGTTTATGCGCTTCAATTCAACAATTATCTTCTGTTTTTTGCGGCTGCCTGTACAGGGATTATATTCATTTTTACACTAAGTAGTTGCATTCCGGCTGTTAAACTTTTGCGGTTTTATGGTCGTAATACGATTATCATTTTGGGATTGCACATTATCGCTTATTCCGTGATAAAAGCGTTGTTGTATTACGTTTTTCATATTCCGTTGGAAGTGATAAGTGAAAATACTTATTTGAAACTACTTATGGCGGTCGGTAATTTTATCGTATTAGCTCCCGTTATATACTTCGTAAATAGATATATTCCCCGATTATTAGGCAGGGAAAAGGCTGTTTTATAATAAATAAATTGAACATGATTAGTCAGGAACATAAGGAAAGGTTGAGGTTTTTTTGTTTTATCACCACAGTAAGTCTTTTTATTGGCGTTTTTTTCACGGCGTCGGATTTCATTACAACTCCATTCGTTGGGTTAAAAGACGGCTTTGAACTTTTTAAGCAATGGTTTATTATTTATCTTGTATTGTGGTTATTGGTATATTTGCTGTCTGTCAATAAATATATTTTTGGAATATTGTGTTTGGGCATACCCATTGCTGCCATATTGGCTTATTTTCGATATACGATGCATGCAACGTTCACGCCAATGATACTTGACGCTGCGCTGGACAACGATTTCCGAATTACGGCAGAACTGATTTCTTTCGGATTGATTGCATTTGTTGTCTTTTCTTTGTCGGTTGCTGTTGCTTTTACCGTTTACAGGATAAAGAAAATCAAGGTACGTCATGGTTTTATTCATTTGATAGTTTCCCTGTCCCTGCTTGCCGTGATATTAAATGTTCCTCGCATCGGGAGACCTTTGTCGGAACGTATTCCTTTTAATATGTATTATGTGACGGCGAGGTATTTATCCGAAAAAGAGGAAATCAAAAAGGAGCGACCTTCTTTTCCCTGCAATGCCGTTTGCCATAAAAAAAGCGACAGCCTGATTGTTGTCTTTATCATTGGAGAATCTCTCAGAAGCGACCATTTGGGACTGAACGGTTATGATAGAAATACTACGCCCCGTTTAGCTAAGGAAGATGTGATTTCTTTTCCAAATATTTATTCGGAATACACGCATACAAATGCGAGTTTGCCGCATATACTGACGCGGGCAGACAGTACTTTTCCCGAACGCGCATACAATGAACGTTCATTCGTTGACTTATTTAAACGTTGTGGATTTTATACGGCATGGTTAGCCAATCAGGAGCCAGCCGATTCATACGTATATTTCATGCACGAGTGCGATACGCTTATGCACGTAAATATCAATAAATCTTCATACGTGTACGACCGCTGGGTAGATGGAGATATGTTGCCTTTGCTGGACAATTGTCTGGAAAAGAATAACCCACGAAAACTGATACTGCTGCATACCATTGGTTCTCATTGGTATTATAATGCTCATTATACGGATGAATTTCATCTGTTTGACCCGATTTGCGAGAGCAAAATCGTTTCGTCCTGTACACGGGAAGCGATGATAAATTCATACGATAATACGGTCGTATATACGGATTACTTTTTGTGCGAGGTGATTGAACGTTTACGAAACAGGAATGCCATTGTATTTTATCTGTCCGACCATGGAGAAAGTTTGGGCGAGGAAGGTATCTGGCTACACGCCGCCGATTCTCCGCCGCTTCACAATCCAGCCTGTTTCGTATGGACGTCGCCCGCGTACAAAACGGCTCATGCGGTTCAATATCAAACGGCAATGGAAAACCGACATAAACGTTATCGTACGGATTTCCTTTTTCATACGATTACACAGGCGGCAGGTATTACCGGAG
>JAISDH010000512.1 GCA_031264975.1 Bacteroidales bacterium | reverse complement strand
CCTTGAACGAAAAAATGGAATATGTGAAAAAACTTGTCTTTCTACATTTGCGTCCCATTGCGTTAGTAGAAGACCTTGTTACAGATTCTGCTATTCGACGATTGTTATTTGACGCCGGCGATGATATCGATGACTTGATGTTACTGTGTGAAGCGGATATAACTTCAAAAAACCAAATGAAAATCCGGAGATATCTTACCAATTTTGAATTGGTGAGAAAAAAACTAAAAGATATTGAGGAAAAAGACCGTATTCGCAATTTTCAACCGCCGATTAGCGGCGAACTCATTATGGACATGTTTGATTTAAAGCCCTGTCGAGAAGTTGGTATCATAAAAAATGCGATTAGAGAGGCTATATTGGACGGAAAAATCGAAAATCAATACGAAGCATGTTATCAATATATGCTCCAAGAAGCAATAAAGTTAGGATTACAACCGAAGCAATAGTTTTATACGGTGGTTATTTATAAGCATTTTACCGCATCAACACTTGACAATGATGTGTTTTTATTTTTTATAGACATATAGTGATTTTAAAACTCACTGCAAAGATATAGCTTTTATCTGAACAAACTATTTTCCTTTTTGTGCTTTTGATAATGCTCTTTCTATTTGACTTTTATCAAGCTTGGCATTATACAAATCTATTGAATATATTGTTGTGAATGCAAGTATGTTTTTCACTGTCTTTTTTTATCACTGCTTGCAACAGTAGAATTTGTTGCCCTACTAGGATTCGAACCCAGACATACAGAACCAGAATCTGCGGTGCTACCATTACACAATAGGGCATTTTATTTGAGACTGCAAAATTAGCAAAATAATAATTCAAATGAACATTTTTTCTTATTTATTTTAAATAATATATATATTGCATTGAATACTATCTACTTTGATTCTATATTTTGCATTAGCGCATTTCATCCTATTCCAAAAGTAATACGTTCAACGACACTGTGAGATAAAGATTTAGAGTGATGCAAAAAGTATGCTGATAGGGGATTTAGTATTCGGTCATCCCTTTCAGCATACTTGAATACATCTTTTTATCTATTTTTGATTAATGCTCGTTTAAAGATTTTACTTCACTTCTTCAAAGTCCACATCTGTAACTTCTCCGTCGTTTTTGTTTGATTGATTTCCTTCATTTGGATTAGTTTCTCCTTGCGACTGATTTCCGCCTTGAGCGTTATACATTTCTTGGGAGGCGCTTTGCCAAATGCTGTTCAATTCTGTCATTAGAGCGTCAATTGCAGCAAAATCTTTATTTTTATGCGCTTCACGCAGTTTATTATTTGCTGTTTCAATAGCCGTTTTTTTATCTGCAGGAATTTTATCTCCAAACTCCTTCAGTTGTTTTTCCGTATTGAAAATCATCGCATCTGCCGCATTCAGTTTATCAATTTCTTCTTTGACTTTTTTGTCGTGTTCGGCATTAACAATAGCTTCATTTTTCATACGTTCAATATCATTTTCGCTTAATCCCGATGATGCTTCTATACGAATTTTCTGTTCTTTTCCTGTCGCTTTGTCTTTAGCGGTTACATTTAATATCCCATTTGAATCTATATCGAAAGACACTTCAATTTGAGGTATTCCTCGTGGCGCGGGCGGTATTCCGTCTAATGTAAAACGACCAATACTTTTATTATCTGTCGCCATTGGACGTTCTCCCTGTAAGACATGAATTTCAACAGAAGGCTGATTATCCATTGCGGTGGAAAATACTTCTGATTTTTTTGTTGGAATCGTCGTATTCGCTTCAATCAATCGGGTCATCACGCCGCCTAAGGTTTCAATACCAAGAGACAAAGGTGTAACATCCAATAACAAAACGTCTTTTACTTCGCCTGTAAGCACGCCTCCCTGAATAGCGGCGCCTATTGCCACAACTTCATCGGGGTTTACTCCTTTTGATGGCGTTTTGCCAAAAAAGTCTTCAACCACTTTCTGAATAGCCGGAATACGTGTAGAACCTCCCACTAAAATTACCGTATCTATATCCGACGCCTTTAAACCTGCATCTTTCAATGCTTTTTCACACGGAGCAATCGTTGCACGGATTAATGAATCGGATAACTGTTCAAATTTCGCTCTGCTTAAAGAAACAACCAAGTGTTTTGGAATACCGTCAACGGGCATAATATATGGTAAATTAATTTCCGTAGACGCAGAACTTGATAATTCTATTTTTGCTTTTTCTGCCGCTTCTTTTAAACGTTGATGAGCCATTGGGTCTTTACGAAGGTCAATACCATTTTCCTTTTGGAAGCTTTCAGCCAACCAATCTATAATAACATGGTCGAAATCATCTCCTCCTAAATGAGTATCTCCATTTGTTGATTTAACTTCAAATACGCCTGCACCCAATTCCAATATAGAAATGTCAAATGTACCTCCGCCCAAATCAAATACGGCAACTTTCGCTTCAGCAGTTTTTTTATCTAATCCATAAGCTAATGCAGCAGCAGTAGGTTCATTGATGATACGTTTTACATTTAATCCTGCAATTTCACCGGCTTCTTTGGTCGCTTGACGTTGTGAATCGCTAAAATAAGCAGGAACAGTAATAACCGCATCCGTTACTTCCTGACCAAGATAATCTTCTGCTGTCTTTTTCATTTTTTGAAGAATGATAGCAGAAATTTCTTGTGGCGAATATAAACGGTCGTCTATTTTAACACGCGGAGTATTATTTTCTCCTTTTGCTACTTCATAATTTACGCGATTAATTTCTTTTTCCACTTGGTTATGTGTTTCTCCCATAAATCTTTTTATGGAAGCAATTGTCCTTTTTGGATTTGTAACGGCTTGTCTTTTCGCAGGGTCTCCCACCTTTCGTTCACCATTTTCTAAAAAGGCAACAACCGACGGCGTTGTTCTATTTCCTTCACTGTTAGGAATTACTACCGGTTCATTTCCTTCCATTACAGAAACGCATGAATTGGTCGTTCCTAAATCTATTCCTATAATTTTTCCCATTATATAATTATATTTTGTTTTTACTATATTATCTTTTCTCTCCTATTCTCAATCATTGTGCCATAGACATTCTTTTTTATTATCTTTTTAATAGAATACTGATTGATAAGCTGATTAACCTAATTAAGAGTCCTGTCATATCTTTAGATGATACTGACAAAATGACAGAATCCATAAAATTGAAAGCTGTAATTATTGAAATAAAAAATGTTGGATAGAGATAATACAAAAAAAAGACTGCCTTGTAATTCAAGACAGTCTTTTTCTATTCATTGTAAGGTTTATTTTACCTGATTAAGGTTACATGTCCTACAAATTCGTATTCCTGACCGGTGAAATCTCTAACGATAATTCTATAGGAATATACCGTATTAGATGCTGCATATTTTCCATTTACCGTTCCGTCCCATGCTTCTTCAGGATTGGTTGTATGGAATATTCTTTGTCCCCAGCGGTCGAAAACAGATAATTGATACCCTTCTTTTGAATATTCCGACATTACCGGTTTCCATGTGTTATTTTTATCGTCTCCATTTGGGGTAAACATATTTGGTACAAATACATTCAATTCTTCATAAACATGAATGACCTTTGATATTGTATCTATACAGCCATTTTCGTCTGTTACTTCCAAAAATACATTATAATCTCCTGACTTTCCATAAGTATAGTATACTATTTTACCTGTTTGCGTTTCTTCTCCCATATCCCAATGCCACGCATTAACTGTACCTTGAGATACGTCTGTTAAGGTAAATATTGTATTGCTTGCTACATTATAAGA
>JAISDH010000455.1 GCA_031264975.1 Bacteroidales bacterium | reverse complement strand
TTTGATTCATTATCGGAAAAGGCGTCAATAAACCTGTAATTCTTGATTTTGAACACGTGAGTAAATGTATTTTCCATGACGTTTTTATCTACGGACGAAGGCACAAATTGGAATTTTGTAGATAATAAGTTTTCATTATTCTCAAAGTTCTGAAAACTCGTTCCCGTTTCGCATAGCTTACTTAGAAAATAATAGGTAAAATCATACCCTTGAAATGCATGTAATTCTATGGTCGGTTCGGTCTCGTATGCGTTACGAAAGGCGTCAATGAAACGAATGACTTTTGGATTGTTATAATCCACAAAGTATTGAGAAATATAATGGGTATTTAAACTCATAAAATACTCCGTCTCAATATTGTCATATTTCAACCATTTCTCAGGCGCTATTAGCGTTAGATTTCCTATCTTTGCGGCGTATAAACTCTGCGTGAAATTGGTAACCGAAAGTTCTCCTTCAAAAAAAGTAAACAAGAAATTTTCATTCATATTACTGACAGCCGACTTAATCCCCGAAATGTCACTGTTTTTCATGTTGATTTCTTGAATATTGATACTCTTTCCCGCCTGACTAAATACTCTTTGCATGGCAGAACGATAATTCGCAATTTGTTTACTGTCTTGAGACGATTGATAATTTACAAAGAGAACGTTCGCATTGGGATGTTTTTGCAGAATATAATTTGCAAAAGATTCTCCCACAAAAGCATTTGATGTTGTTGCTCTATAAGTCATTGCTCCGTGAGATTCAAAGGTGGAAGAAAAAAGATTTACCAGCAGTATATGCTTATTCTTCGCATACTGACTCAAAATAGAAAATTCCTGCGCTTGAAAAGGGCCTATTATCATATCTACATCATCCAACATTCCTGTGAGCGTCAATGCAGTCATTTGGGAAGGCGTTTCTACTTCTTCCACATATAAATTGATTTTTATACTTGGATAGCGCGTAGAAATATCATCCACCGCCAACAACATGGCTTCGTAAAATTGAATGTATGAGAACGGTTCTATTTTCGCATAATCATACAATGACTTTACCTTTAAAGGATTTATCGAATCAACCTGCGATAAATATAATGGCATCAACAGATAAACGGTATATTCTGTTTTCTTGACACCGTTCTTCACAATCGAAGTTGCATTCCTGTTGGAATTTTCATCTTCAAGTCCATTATCCACAAGAGCGTCGTCCTGCTCAACAGGAATATAAATCCGTTCTCCAACATTTATCGTTTCGCTGATGTGGGGATTGGCTTTTTTGATTGCATCTATGGTTACTTCATATTTTTTAGAAATACCATACAGGGTTTCTCCTTTCTCCACAATATGAAAAACAGAATCAGAGGTTATATTTGTTTCAGACGCCTTGTTTGATACTGTCTTATTGGGAACTTCTTTTTCCGTTTCATCCTTTGGCGTCTTTCTTTGTCTGCGGGTAGAACTTCCTGTTGACGACCCGCTAATGGTAGAAGTTACATCTTCATCCACTATTTGTATTTTGGTCAAAGGAACTATAATTTCCTGCCCAATACTGAGATTCTCATTCAATTGCGGATTAATATCCAACAAATCCTTTTCTCTAACACCCCTGTTTTTCGCAATAGTATACAAGGTTTCTCCCTTTTGGACAATATGAATTTCCACCTTTTGTTTGGAAAGGGGAATAAATATATGTTCTCCCACTTTGAGTCCCTGTTGAACCGTCGGATTATAGACGGCAATATCATCTATACTGATTTGGTAGATTTTTGATAATCCATACAACGTCTGCCCCTTTACAACTTCATGGTCGTAAAAAAGCATGCTGTCATTCAAGACAATTTTAGTTGTTTTCTCTTCTACCTGAGAAAAAACAAAACCCGAACTCAGTGTCATTAAAACGACAAAAAATACAACTTTCCGTAGCATATCCTTAATATGTTTTTAGTTCAAATTTTAAAATCATTTTCTGTAATTATTTCTCTAATATTATTCCCATTCTATTGTCGCGGGAGGTTTTGAACTGATATCATAAACAACCCGATTCACTCCCCGTACCCGATTAATAATTTCGTTGGAAATCTTTGCCAACAATTCGTAGGGAAGATGTACCCAATCGGCAGTCATTCCGTCTGTAGAGGTAACGGCGCGGAGAACTACACAGTTTTCGTATGTACGTTCATCACCCATCACTCCAACTGTTTTTACCGGCAGCAAAATCGCTCCCGCCTGCCACGTCTTTTCATACCACCCCGATTCCTTTAATTTGTTTATAAAAATGGCGTCAACCTCCTGTAAAATACGCACCTTTTCTTCGGTAATATCTCCCAAGATACGGATTCCCAATCCGGGTCCCGGAAAAGGATGACGAGACAACAGACTTGAAGAAACGCCAAGCGCCTTTCCTATTTCTCTCACTTCGTCTTTGAATAATAAACGAAGCGGTTCTACTATTTTCAACTTCATGTCCCGGGGTAAACCTCCCACGTTATGGTGAGATTTTATCGTGGCGGAAGGTCCTTTTACCGATACGGATTCAATAACATCGGGGTAAATAGTTCCCTGTGCCAACCATTTAATATCTTTTATTTTGTGCGCCTCTTCGTTGAAAACTTCGATAAAAGTATTTCCAATAATCTTGCGTTTTTGTTCCGGTTCGCTAACGCCTTTCAATTTCTGATAAAACATTTGCGAAGCGTCAACGCCAACCACATTTAGACCGGTCGCCTTATAATTTTCCAATACGGATGCAAATTCATCTTTACGAAGTAAACCGTTGTTTACGAAGATTCCGGTCATATTCTTCCCAATTGCCTTATGCAGTAAATATGCCGCCACGCTTGAATCTACGCCTCCCGAAATAGCCAAAATAACTTTATCATTCTTCAACTGTTCCCGAAGCAGGTGGATGCTTGTCTCTATAAAAGAGGCGGGAGTCCAATTTTGAGAACAGTGACAAATATCAACAACAAAATTTTTCAAGAGTTGCTTTCCCTGTTCGGAATGATGCACTTCCGGATGAAATTGAATGCCATAAGTAGGTTCTTCCGCAATGCTGTAGCCCGCATATTTCACGTCGGAGGTGCTGCAAATAACGTTGAACGAATCAGGTATATTCGTAATACTGTCCCCGTGAGACATCCATACTTGCGTATGAGCGTCTATTCCTGTCATGAGTTTGTTTTTATTGTCAATATAAATCAACTTAGCTCTGCCATATTCCCGCGCAGGAGAAGACTGTACGGCGCCTCCTGCCTGATATGCCATAAATTGCGCCCCATAACAAATACCCAATACCGGAATTTTCCCCCTAAAAATATCCAACTTGGGAACAGGCGACTGCTTGTCATATACCGAAAAAGGACTTCCCGATAAAATAACTCCCTTAATATTCGGCAACAGTTTCTCTATTCCATTGTACGGATGTATCTCACAATAAACGTTTAATTCCCTAATTCTACGAGCTATCAGTTGGGTATATTGCGAACCAAAATCCAAGATTAAAATTGCTTCTTCCATGCTGCAAAAATACATTATTTTTTAACCGCTAAGATTTTTTCTAAATAAAAAAGTGAAAGGGGCGAAGGAAATTCGGCAACAAGCAACAGGCAACACACAACAGGCAGGTAAGCCAAGAAAGGCGAAAGGAAATTCGGCAGCAAGCAACAGACAACAAGCAACAGGCAGGTAAGCCACGAGAAAAAGACATAAGGAACAAGGAACAAAGGACAAGGAATAATGAACAGGCAATAAGTAACAAGCAAACAAGCTATGGAAATAATGATTAATGGTTATTTTCTTTCGTCCTTGTACCATGTTTCTTGTTCCACCTCTTTACACTTAACATTTATCTCTAATCATTTATTTTATTGGGCAAAAGTAACTCGATACAGTGATATAAATATAAATTATTGCTCTAAAAAGATTTTATCTTACGACTAAAAAACTTTATTGGACAACTAAAATAGTTTTTTGGTCGTCCAAAATTATTTTTTGGTCATCCAAAATTATTTTTTGGATGACCAAAATTATTTTTTGGATAACCAAAATTGTTTTTTGGATAACCAAAATTGTTTTTTGGACGACCAAAATTATTTTTTGGATAACCAAAATTATTTTTTGGATAACCAAAATTATTTTTTGGATAACCAAAATTGTTTTTTGGATAACCAAAATTGTTTTTTGGATAACCAAAATTGTTTTTTGGACGACCAAAATTATTTTTTGGATA
>JAISDH010000437.1 GCA_031264975.1 Bacteroidales bacterium | reverse complement strand
TATGGAATAAAAAGCAAGAAAGGAGTAAGCAAAAGTAAAACTTATGAAAAATACAAAAGATTAATCGGAAATGGTATAAATGAAGTTTTTGCTCAATTCTTTATGCGAGTTTACGAACTAATCCCTAACGGAAATCTTGCAACTTTCGGGACACTGAAATACGTCAGTTCTCAGAATTTTATAAAATTACGGAATCATTTTAAGGCGAAATTTAAGAAAGGATTTGTATGCAAAGCAAATACCTTTGATAATGTAAGAGGAAATTTTCCGATAAGTTTTCTAATTTGGGATATGGAAAATAAACAACAAATATCGGAAATCGAAGTTGATGTTTACAGCAACGATAAAGAGATTAAACAACTTTCATTCTCCGGTACAAAAAAAATATTTGCCGTTGAAAAAGGCAAATTAATCATAGACTGGCTAAGAAAATATTTCGATAAAACAGACAGAAGAATAGGCTATTTAAGAATACAAGGTACCGATGTACAACAAAACAATACAATTTTTATAACAAATCAACCGTCAGAAAGCGACTTTAGAGAATCAAAGGTAACTGATATTACGAAGAATAATTTGATAGAATGTTCAATTTATTTTTCTGTCCGCAAAGTAATACCTGCCACTTGGCTCAACGATAGAGACCAATTCCTGTTTCCAAACAAACAATGGGAAGATGACATTGAATTTCAAAATGATTGTTTAACCTATACGCTGTTCAATAATAATATATCTTCTAAAAACGGCGTAAATCATTGGATACCATTTCCGGAAACAGAAATAAACGCACGTGACAAATTCGACAGTCATTTCATGATTAGTTTTTTAAGTGGAAAAATTGTAAAAAATGCTTATGTGGATTTATTTTGCCAGTTAGAAATAGAAAATAAAAAGGAGTCAAAAACAGGTTGGAAACAGGGACAAAAACGCGCATTTTCTCCCGAAGCCCAGGCAGTTTTCGACGCAGGCAAAGACCTTTGGAAATACTATCATGCTCAACCAAAATGCAACGTAAATGCGGGCTTGTACGATATTCGCGAACACTTTAAGGGACGCAACAACAAAGGCAAAATGAACCAAAAAAGCGATAACGAAACCTACAACGAACTCATTGACAACCTGCATTCGGTATTGAAAATCTTGGCAAAGAAAATCGAACCAAAAGTATATGAATACGATTTTTTGAAGAAATAAAGCGTATTGATTGACAGAGAAATTAATGATATGTTTATGGCAAACATAAATGGATATTTGTTAGAATATATCTGATGAAACGGTATTAGATCGAATTTACTAATCAACAACATATAATATGTAATAAATAATTGTTTCTATTCTAATGACTAAAAATCTGTATTGCAAACACGATGTATACCTGAAATTCAGTTTATGTAATAAATAAATGTTATCTTTGCAAACAAATGTAATGAACATGAATCGGAAGATATTGATTGTAGAAGATGATGTTACCTTTGGTAAAATGTTGGAAAGCTGGTTGGAGAGAAACGGATTTTCCGTAGTTTTGCTTTCTCATGTAAAAGACGCCAAGAGAGAAATTTTAAAACAGGAATTTGATTTGGTGTTAACAGACCTTAGATTGCCGGATGAAGACGGAATTATGCTCTTGACATGGGTTAAAAGTCAAAAAGCGGAACTTCCTATTATGATAATGACAAGTTATGCGGAAATATCAAATGCTGTCTCTGCCATAAAGTTAGGGGCATTGGATTATCTTGAAAAGCCCATTAATCCTGCTATCTTGAAAGAAAAAATAGAACAGGTATGGAACACTCCCCAAAAGCCGGTAAAAACGACAGTAAGAGAAAATAAGGAAACGACGAACATTGTACAGGGAAACGGCAAAGCCTCTCAGCGGATGTATCAACATATTCTTCTTGTGGCTTCTACCCGCATGTCTGTCTTAATTCTTGGCGAAAGCGGTACGGGCAAAGAATATACCGCCAGATTGATTCATGAACACAGTCCCCGTAAAAATGCGCCGTTTATCGCGGTAGACTGTGGAAGCCTTTCCAAAGAATTGGCTCCAAGCGAATTATTTGGACATTTAAAAGGTTCTTTTACGTCTGCCATAGGAGATAAAAAAGGCGTATTTGAACAGGCATACGGGGGAACGGTCTTTTTAGATGAAATCGGAAACCTTCCATACGAAGTGCAGATTCAACTTTTGCGTACCCTGCAAGAACAAAAGGTTCGTCCTGTGGGTTCTGCAAAAGACATAAAAATTGACGTCCGTATTGTTGCGGCTACAAATGAGCATTTGGAAAGCGCTATTTCGCAGGGAAGGTTCAGGGAAGATTTATATCATCGCTTGAATGAGTTTATAATAGACGTTCCTCCCCTGCGCGAACGAATAGAAGATATGCCTATCTTTGTCGACTATTTTCTAAAAGAAGCAAACAGAGACCTTGACAAACAAATAACAGGAATATCAGACGAAGCAATGACGCTTTTGAAAAACCATTATTGGAGCGGCAACCTTCGCGAGTTAAGAAATGTGATTCGTAGAGCGTCCCTTTTTGCCCAAACAAATGAAATCCTCCCCGATAATCTGCCCACACTGCAAGTCCCTTCAAAAATAAAAGACGAAGCAACCTCTCTATCCTTACGTTCTGAAAATGAAAAAGAACAAATTGAACTTGCCTTAAAAAAATCAGACGGCAATAAAACAACCGCAGCACGCCTTCTGAAAATTGACCGTAAAACACTCTATAATAAAATGCACCAATACGGAATTAAACTTTGATTAGCGCTTAATAATTAATACTTTCGTCCGTTCGTCCTTTTCGTCTGAATCAGTATTTTCAGGATTCAAGAATGAACAGGACGTGAATAGTGGTTAATATTTCACCCTCGCTTGGCGTAGCTCCCAGATCAATGCCGTTTTGTTAAGCCGAGAAAGCGCTAACAGAGCAAAATCATTAGCGTAGTTGTATTTCAGACACCGGAAGGCGTCAAATATGAGTAACTCCAAGCAAGCCGAAGGCGCAGCTCAGGGACAGTACTGGATTGCTTCGTTCCTCGCAATGACGGGTCGGTTAATGTCGTCGTCATACACTCGCC
>JAISDH010000418.1 GCA_031264975.1 Bacteroidales bacterium | reverse complement strand
CGCCGTATGATTAACGCATAAGGCAACATTTTTTCCAGCCAACAGGGGAAAATATTCTTGTGTCCGAGCGGCTCCCACCTGTATTTGGGCGTCCCCAATATCAATAAAAATAACGTCTTGAATCTGCGATTTACAGCTAAAGTTTCCTGCCAATATCAACAACAGGAAGAATAATTTTTTCATATAAGTCTTGTTACTGTTACAAAAATAAAGACGCCTGATTTTGGTTTATACAAGCGCCTTATCCATTAAAGTTGTTATCTCTTATTTTAGAATGCGTAAAAACTCAACCGTTAAATCCCATACATGGGAAACGCTTTCTATCAATAAACGCTCATCCGGAGAATGAACGCCACGCAAAGTAGGCCCGTATGAAATCATATCCATACCGGGATATTTTTCTCCAATGATTCCGCATTCCAAGCCTGCATGAATTGCCAAAACAAGCGGGTCTTTTTTGAACAGATTCGTGTATGCCTGTTTTAATACGTTCAATACTTCCGATTGAGGATTTGGCGTCCATCCAGGGTAACCGTCCGTATGTTCAATATCCGCATTGATTAAACCAAACAAAGAAGCAAGCATATTGGCGGCGTCTTCTTTTTTACTTTCCACAGAAGACCGCTGACTTGTTGTTACCGTAACCTGGGTATCGTTCATTTTAACAGAGGCGAGGTTGGTAGACGTTTCTACAAACCCTTCAATATCCTGCGCCATTGCCAACACGCCATGCGGACAAGCATACAAAGCGTCTATTAAGTCTGATTGTGTAAAATCATCCATGATATATTGAGGCATATCGGTTTTTTCTATCGTAATGGTTACGTCCGGGTCGGTGATACGCAATTCCTTTTTTACAATAAGATTAAATTCTTCCACAAAGTTTTTGAACGGTTCGCTTTTCTCCGCCGCCACCACAACAACGGCAATTCCTTCCCGTGCAATGGCATTGTGTAAATTACCGGCGGCAATATGGGCGATGGCAATGTCAAATGAATAAGTTCCCTTGTATAAAACACGGTTAAGAATTTTCACCGCATTTCCCAATCCTTTGTTAATGTCGTCTCCGCTATGTCCTCCTTTCAGACCTTTCACTGTTATTTTAAAAGGAACACTGTTAGACGGTACCGGTTGTCGCTCATAGTCTATTTTGGCGATTGTGTTTTTTCCACCTGCGCAACCAATAAAAAATTGTCCGTCGTCTTCCGAATCCAGATTAAGCAGCATTTTTCCCTGTAAAAAGTTTTTCTCTAAAGCGATTGCGCCGGTAAGTCCTGTTTCTTCGTCAACGGTAAACAGGCACTCAAAAGGACCATGTTCAATGGTTTTATCTTCCAGCAAAGCCAAGGCAATCGCCATACCAATACCGTCGTCGGCTCCGAGTGTTGTTCCTTTTGCGCGTATCCATTCCCCGTCGATGCAGGGTTGAATGGCGTCGGTATTAAAATTAAACACAGTATCATTGTTCTTTTCACATACCATATCCATGTGACTTTGAAAAATAACAGGAGTGATATTTTCTTTCCCTTTTGTTGCAGGTTTTGAAATAAGCACATTTCCTGCCGCGTCTCGTTTTGTTTCCAAACCTAACTTTTTCCCTGTTTCCAGCAGATAGGCAATTATCTTCTCTTCTTTCTTTGACGGACGTGGTATTTGACATATCTCATCAAAATATTTCCAAACAGTAGTCGGCTGTAGCCCTAAAATTTCATTACTCATGATAATCTATTTTTTTATGAACACGTTTAAATAATCGTTTGAGTTGCAAAAGTACACAAGTTTCTTGTATATCCAACAAAAAAAAAGAGAAAAATAATCCAAGTTTCTCTTTAGACAGTCTTTGTTAGGTTATTAACAATGCGTTGTGCAATACTTTTTTATTTCTCTTTTTTTCTTACGGAGAAGATATATAATTTTGCACTTTAAATCTATAACAGTGAAAAGAAGTAAGACATATCGGTTTTTTTTCTTTTTTGCAGTGATGATTATGCTCTTTTCATCTTCTTTTGTAATGGGACAAAATACAAAAGCCAAGTTGAATGAGGATAAAAAGAAGCTGGAAAATGAAATAAAAGAACAAAAAAGATTGTTGGAAATAACGAAAAAAAATAAGACGGTTTCTTTACAGGAGATACAATTAATAACGAACCAAATAAAAAAACAGGAAAATCTTATTCGGGTTATTAATGACGAAATACTCTCTCTTGATTACGAAATAGAAGAAAACACAAAGGAACTGGGTCTTCTGAAAAAGAAGTTGGATCTTCTCATAGAAGAGTATCGAAAAGCGGTTTATACTGCTTACAAATATCGTAATGTAATAAATAAAACGGGGTTTATCCTGTCTTCCGAAAGTTTGACGCAGGCTGCCAGACGAATAAGTTATTTACAGGAATTTTCTCATTTGTTGAATCAGCAATTGACTACTATCATGCAAACGCAGGAAGATATCAAAAGGAAAGATACCTTATTGCGTCAAAACAAGGAAGAAAAGACACATTTGTTTCAAGAACGAAATAATGAAAAGCAGAATCTGGCAAAACAACAGTCGGAGAAGAATCTAATCGTTACAGATTTGAAGAAAAAAGAAACACAAATAAATAATAACATCACCAAGAAGATTAATCAACAAAAGCAAATAGACGCGGCGATTAAAAAGATTATTGACGAAGAAATAGCGGCAAGCGCCAAGCGAAACGTTGTAGCAAAAAAAGGAACAACAGCGCCTGCAACTGCAGCTACAACTACAACCAAAAATACAGTCATAAGTTTAACTCCCGAAGAAGCCAATTTGGCATTGAATTTTGAAAGCAACAAGGGAAAACTTCCCTGGCCTGTAGAGAAAGGAACCATTATCGCAGATTTTGGAACGTATAGTCATCCGGAAGTATCTTCGGTAATGATAGAAAACAGAGGAGTCAATATTTTGACAGACAAAAATGCGCCGATTCGAGCCGTTTTCAACGGGGAAGTTTCGCGGGTTCTTGACATGGACGGTTCTAAAGTTTTGCTTATTCGTCATGGAAATTACATTACGGTATATTCAAATTTATCCACTGTCAACGTCAAACAACACGACAAGATAAACACAAAACAAATCATAGGATATGTCAAAAGCAATTCTTCCGACGCCCATTCGGAATTGCATTTTGAAATTTGGAAAGATAAAAACCTTCTCAATCCTTCCTTGTGGATTAAACGATAAAGGCAAAAGAGTAGTTAACGGTTAGTGGTAAACGGTTAATGTTTATTTCTTT